>JBFYLF010000184.1:0-3424 GCA_041305505.1 Methanothrix sp.
ATACTTTTTCGCCCGGAGGCCGTCTTCGCCTGCCATACGAGAGACAAGCTCATGAGTTCTCCTCCCATGCCAGCCCAATGATATGAAACGGGGGTAGACGGCAAGCCTCTCCTTGAGGGCGTAGCCGCATAGCCTCATATGCAGCTCTTCGAGAAGAGGCCAGGGCCTCTCGGGATTTATGCAGTCAGAGGTCACTGGGCTGATGCCGCCCAGATCCGAGGCACCGCAAGATAGCAGAGGCAGCGGGTCTGCAAGGTTTGGAGGAACCTGAACAGCCACTTCCGGCGGAAGGATCTTGCGGGCTGCCTGAACTGTCCGGCAAAGATCCTCCATATCAGGCCTGGCTTCAGCCTCCAGAGCGGTTTTGGGCTTGGGATCAAGAGGCTGGATTATAACCTCCTGGATATTGCCGAAGGCCCTATGAAGATCGGCAATCTTCGAGAGCGCTTCAATCCGATCCTGCCAGCTCTCCCCGATGCCGATGAGTATGCCGGTAGTGAAGGGGGCCGGCCAGAGCCATGAAATTCAGCCTGAGCTTTGGATCCTTTCCCGGAGAGAGGGCATGAGCTTCGAGCCGGGCTGTCGTCTCGAGCATCAGCCCCATAGAGGCGTTGTAGGGCTGAAGCCGGCGCAGATCGTCCTCGTCGAGAAGGCCGGCATTTGTGTGGGGCAGGAGTCCAAACTCCAGGGCCATCTCGAAGAGTTCAACCATGTAGTCCAGCAGGTCGGAGGCTCCGGCGCGAGAGATGATCTCTTCAAAGCCCGGCACAGACCAGGGTCTCTCTCCCATTGTGAAGAGCGCTTCGCTGCACCCGGCAAGAGATCCCGCCTCCATCAGCCTCAAAGCCTCGGACCTGGTGATCAAATGGGCATCTGCAATGTCTTTGCGAAAAGAGCAATAGCCGCAGCAATTTCGGCAGATATCTGTAAACGGGATAAAAATATTTTTTGAGTAGGTTATGGTTCTCATTCTCGGATTCTACCGGCGAAACTCAACCAGCTTGAGAACATTTCCGCGGGGGCATTCCTCAGGAGCCTCGCCAACTATCTCAACGATTGTGCATCTCTCTCCATCTTTCAGGCCTGACGGATGGCACATGTCGTACATGCTGCATCCGGTGTCATCGCATTTCATTGACTCGAATACGATCTTGGATCCGGGAAATGCCTTTCTTGCGTCAAAGGCTGCGATAATGGGGCTCTCTGCGACTTCGACTGCTCGCACCCCCGACTCATGGATCGGGCACTCATGAACCAGCTCGCCCCGGGTTCCAAGAACCCTGTATCGCCTCCGGGGCTCTAGGTTGATGCAGGTGTTTCTCAGTTTGCAGCCTTCGCACTCAGGCGTCGGGCCTACGAATGTGAACTCCATGCCTATGCTGGCAAGCTTTGTTCCAATCAGCGTAATCTGGGTAGTCGCCTCGGACATATTCTTCAACTCCTTTTCAATAATAATTATAATTCTTATTATTATTCTCTCAGATTATTCCTGTCGCCTCTGCCGCTCTGACTGCTGCCATTCTGCTAAGGCCTGCGTCCAAGATCGTATAGCGTTCAGGCCTGATCTCGTGGGCGCTGACAAGGGCGGAGATCACGGCCTCAGGGTTGAGCCCCAGCTCGGCTGCGGAGGTTGGTGCTGTCACCATATCGAGCGCCCTCTTAATCATCTTCCAGTCTCCGCCGTGAAGATACATCATGACGATGGTCCCAAGGCCACACAGCTCCCCGTGAAGGGCTCTTCCCGGGGCGATCTTGTTCATGGCGTGGGCGAACTTATGCTCGGAGCCGCTTGCCGGGCGGGACGATCCTGCTATGCTCATTGCGACTCCACTGGATATGAGGGCTTTGATCACAATTCTGGCAGACTCCTCCAGGCCGGGCCTGATGTCCGCTGCTAAGTCAACGATCATTTTGGCCGTCATGCTCGACAGAGCGGAGGCGTACTCGCTGTACTCCTCTCCCCTCAGCCTGTGGGCGAGCTGCCAGTCGAGTATTGCTGTGTAGTTTGATATGATGTCGCCGCATCCTGCCGCCAGGAGCCGAGGCGGGGCGGTGGCTATGATCTTGCTGTCGGCGACTATCGCGAGGGGGGACTGGGCCTTGACGGATGTCGTCTCGCCGTTGACTGTCAAGGAGGCCTGAGAAGAGCATATGCCGTCGTGGGATGCGGCCGTTGGCAGGGAGATATAGGGAAGGCCAGCTCGAAGAGATGCGAGCTTGGCGATGTCGATAGTCCTGCCGCCTCCGGCTCCGATCAGAAATCCTGCCTTCATCTCGCGGGCTCTGCTCTCTGCGCGATCCACCTCTTCCATCCGGGAGGCTGTGCATATGAGGATCTCCGGATCGATGCCTTCGGGCTCAAGTAGATCTTTTATGGTTTTTCCCAGGACGTTCTGGGTGTGGGGGCCTGTGATTATCAGGGCCCGGCCTTCCAGATTGAGGCTAGAGCAGATTTGCGGCAACTCCTGTATGACGCCACTGCCTACCGCTACAATGCGGGGAAGCTCCATCCACCTCGATCCGATCAAGACTATCTCACCAGCTAAAAAGGGGCTTTTAGTTAAGTGGTCTATTGCGATATAAAACCATATCTTTAGCAGGTCTTGATCTCGGAGCGCAGGTCAGAGAGGATGCGATCCCTTATGGTGTTGACATCCAGGCTGGTCCTGCTACGCGGGCGTGCAAGGTCGATTGGGATTACATCTTTGATCCGGCCCGGCCTGGCTGACATGATGACAATGCGGTCCGCGAGGTAGATGGCCTCGTCGACGCTGTGGGTGACGAAGACCACCGTCTGTCTCTCCTCCTGCCAGATGCGCAAAAGCTCGGACTGCATGATGTTGCGGGTCTGGGCGTCTAATGCGCCGAAGGGCTCGTCCATGAGCAAAGCGCGGGGGTGGTTGACCAGAGCACGGGCGATGGCCACGCGCTGCTTCATGCCGCCTGAAAGCTCATGGGGGTAGCGCTCCTCAAAGCGTTCCAGCTCGACCATCTTGAGGTACTGCCGGCCCTGGGCGAGGCGCTCAGCCTGCGGCACTCCGCTTAGCTCCAGGCCGAAGACGACGTTGTCTATGACGGTTCGCCAGGGAAAGAGGGAGTACTCCTGGAAGACCATTCCCCTCTCGGGCCCTGGGCCGGCTATGGGCATGCCATCTAGGTACACCGTGCCTTTGCTGGCCTCCTCCAGCCCGGCGATTATGCGAAGAAGCGTGGTCTTGCCGCAGCCTGAGGGGCCGATTAAGCAGACGAACTCGTTCTCTTCGATATCCAGATCGATGTCCTTCAGGGTTTCCATCTCCTTTCCCTCGGCCAGGAATTTCTTGGATACGCCCCGGATCGCCAGAAGAGCCATTGGAGGGAGAGGATAGGGGTGGGTGGGTATAGATCTTTCTGTTCAGCCTGATTTGATATAATGATATAATAT
>JBFYLF010000185.1:0-3228 GCA_041305505.1 Methanothrix sp.
GCCCAGATGTTCGGCGGCTGCGAGGAGACCACCACCGGGGTAGTTCGCCTCCGGGCCATGGCCGAGGACAATGCCCTGCTCTATCCGGTCGTCGCCGTCAACGATGCCGAGACCAAGATGATGTTCGATAACCGCTACGGCACCGGTCAGAGCACTCTGCACGGCATCATGCAGGCCACCAACTTCCTCTTCGCGGGCAAGACCGTGGTCGTGGCCGGCTACGGCTGGTGCGGCCGGGGATTTGCCATGCGCGCCCGCGGCCTGGGAGCTAACGTAATCGTAGTTGAGATTGAGCCGAGAAAAGCCCTGGAGGCAGCCATGGACGGCTATGGTGTCATGCCCATGCACAAGGCTGCGCCGCTGGGAGATCTCTTTGTCACACTTACTGGCGACATAAACGTGATTCGAGAAGAGCACTTCTCTCAAATGAAGGACCAGGCAGTGCTGGCCAACAGCGGCCACTTCAATGTGGAGATCGATATTCCCGCTCTGGAAAAGATGGCAGCAGGAAAATCACAGGTGCAAAACAATGTCGATGAGTACAAACTGCCCGATGGGCGCCGGCTTTACCTGCTTGCAGAAGGCAGGCTGATCAATCTGGCTGCAGCCTATGGCCACCCTCCAGAGGTCATGGACATGTCCTTTGCCAATCAGGCGCTCGCCGTGCGCTACATCGTGGAGCACGGCAGAAAGCTGGAGAAGAAGGTCTATGCAGTTCCTGTGGAGATCGATCGCAGGGTAGCAGAGCTCAAGCTGGCCTCGATGGGCCTGGAGACGGAGAAGCTTACTGCAGAGCAGGACAAATACCTGCATAGCTGGCAAATGGGAACTTGAAGGATAAGATTAGGATTAGGGGGTGTCTTGGCCTTGGATCTAAAAAGAGGTAACCTGGAAGCATATCTGCAGAGCCTTTACGGGCGAGATTTATCGCTCCTCTGCACTCGCAAGATGGGTGAGACCATACCGACCACCGAGGACGTGAAAGGATTCGGATATGGATCGCCTCTGCTGGTTGAGTACGATATCAACGGAAAGAAAGGCTCGGCGGTGCTCTCTTCCATGCGCGTGCAGCATGGCTTCGGCCACGACCACTTCTCAGACCGGGCAGGGATTATGATCTGGCAGAATTCGACCTTTGCGAGCCTCCCCAAACACGTTCCTTCTCTAGATGTGGGCTATTTCACGGAAAAGGGTAAGCTGGTCTCAGCAGGTGACGCTCGCGAATACTTCCTGCTCATGGAGAAGATTGAGGGAAAAGAGTACTTCTTTGACCTGGAGCGGGTAAAAGAGCAGGGTGCAACCGACCTGGACTTCGAGCGGGTCACGGCCCTCTCCAATTACCTGGCCGAAATTCACGCCGTCAAGAATGACTGCCCCCCCCTCTATCAGCGCAAGATCCGGGAGACGGTGGGAAGCGGCGAATGCATCTTCGGCATTCTGGACGACTATCCGGACAATCCCAGCTTCCTGGATCCGGATGAGCTGCAAGATATAGAGAAGATATGCGTGGAGTGGCGCTGGATGCTGCGGGAAAAGGCCGGGCGGCTGTGCCAGGTGCATGGCGACTTCCACCCCTGGAATATAATGTTTCGGGAGGGCGCCGACTTCTCAGTGCTGGATAGAAGCCGGGGAGAGTGGGGCGAAGCTGCGGATGATATCACCGCTCTTGCCATGAACTACATATTCTATTCCGTGCAAAAGAGCCTGCGCCTGACCGGAGACCTGAAAGACCTCTTTGAGCTGTTCTTCGAAAACTACCTGGAAAAGACGGGTGATGAAGAGCTGCTGGAGGTCATTGCGCCGTTCTTCGCCTTCCGGGCGGTGGTCGTGGCCAGCCCGACATGGTATCCGCTGCTCTCCGATGATGTGAGAAGAGCACTATTCAACTTCCTGGAGAACGTCCTTGGCTCCAAGAAGTTCAATTACAGGGATGTGAACAGCTACCTGGATTGAAGGATGAAGACCTACGCTTTTGAGCTGTCCGGGGAGCATGAAACCCTGCCAAGAAGCGAGGCTCTCGCCCTGGTGGAGATCAACTCCACCCGTTTTTCCGAGGTCGCCTTTCTGGACCAGTGCCTGATAGTGGAGGCGGAAGACCTCGATGTCCAGTCTGTGGCCAGCCGTCTGGCCATGACTCATCGCATCATCGAGGTGCTGGCCATCTGCGACGCAAACCTGGAGGCACTTGCCAGGTCCGTAAGCCAACTGGCGCTACCCCGCAAGAGATATCAGGTCAGGGCCCGGCGCATCAAGGATGCCGCTCCCGCGGCTGATGCAGTAGAGCGCGAGGTGGGGCGCATCCTTTTTCAGAGAGGCTACAGAGCGGACCTGAAAAAGCCGGAGATGGTGCTGCGAATCATCATCACCTCTGCAAGAATCATATTGGGGCGCGAGGCTGCCAGATGTGATAGAAGCTCCTTTGAGGCACGCCGGCCTCACCTCAAGCCCTTTTTTCATCCCGGTGTTCTCATGCCTCGCATGGCCCGTTCGCTAATCAACCTCACCCAGGTCCGTGCAGGCGAGATGCTGCTTGATCCCTTCGCCGGAACCTGCGGCATCCTGATCGAAGCCTGCTTGATCAGCATACAGGGGCTGGGCATAGAAGTTCAGACCCGGCTGGTCAAGGGTGCTTTATGCAATTTGCAATCGTTGGACTGCTCTCTTTTATTGGGAGATGCTAAGCGCTTGCCACTGAGAGACTCTTCCGTCGATGCTGCTGTTCTGGACATACCCTACGGAAGGTCTGCCAAGATTCTGGCAAAGTCGAAGGATTTCCTCTTGCAGGAGAGTCTAAGAGAACTCTTTCGGGTAATTATGCCGGGCCGCCGCATGGTAATCGTGGCGGACAGCTCGCTTGACGGCGTGCTCGCGAATGCCGGCTTTGAAATAATCCAAAAGCATACAGATCGCGTGCATGGAAGCCTTACAAGGCAAATATTCCTCTGTCGCAGATGATGGTAAAATGATGATGGAAAAGAGGCTTCTTTAGGCCTCTGCTGCCTCATAGTCGGTATCGATGGTGTCCATGCGCTCAGAGACGTCCTGATCGGAGAGTATCTCCAAGAAGCGCTTTGTGTAACCATCTCTCTCTGATGCTTTCTGGCTGTCAAATATGTTCCTGTACTCTGATATGGTGGATGGTGCTACTCTCAGAATTCCGGCCATCTCTTTGACGGATTTGTTGGCCTCTGTTAGGCGGAGAAATTCATCCTTGTCGAAAGGAGGCTT
>JBFYLF010000186.1:0-3014 GCA_041305505.1 Methanothrix sp.
AGGTCTGCTGAGGCCACAATATTCTGAACGTGGATCTCCGGCTCGAGGTCTATCTTGTCGAATCCTATGGACTTGAGCGTCTTGGCCATGTTGGTTATGACCGTTCGAACGTCCTCAACATTCTTGGCTCCTGTGCATACCACCTTGCCGGATGTGAAGATCAGAAAAGCGGCTCTGGGAGCTTTGACCCTGTAGACGAGGCCTGGAAACTTCTCCTTGTTGTATTCTGCGCCCTCCAGCTCGGCCTCGATCTTGTGCAGGTCAAACTCTTCAGCCAGCTTGGTGGATGCCACCACATTCTCGATATTAATTGTGGACTCCATACTCAAGTATCTCCGGATTATCCCTTACAAACTTGGGGTATATAAAGCATGGGTATTTAAGATTTCTAAGCGGCTTATAAAGGGCTATATAAATGGCTTATAAAGCGCTCACAAGCTTAATATAACCGGCAATTCGCGACGCAGCCATATAGTCTATTTTCCTCTGCCCTAGCAGAGACTTTTGGCGGGAGCTTTCAGAAGACTAACATGTCGGTTGCAAAAACATTATTAAATTAAAAATTATATGATTAATAAACTAACGATAAAAATTAAATAATATGTGGTAGTGACGATTTACAGCGTGGTCAAGATTCGATAGCATTTGAAGGGGGATAGATGTTGGCATTACATGATCCGATAATCCGTGCACCAAAAATAAAAAAATGTATTTTTAATATATTGAAAACACTGAGGAGCAATTTTGTCCTTTTCAAGCATTCGACAAGAAAGACTGGGTCGGCTAACCAACCGATTACCACTACTCTTCTTTGCATCCTGCTGTTCTTTATTGCAATCACGCCTGCATCGTCAAGCTCATTGAGCCTTTCCACTCCTCCAATTGTTGATGTATCCAGCAGGGGCGCTTATGAGATCACATTCGCATCAGGCGTTGACGCCAGCTCCCTTTATGCCAGGCTGTTGCTTCCCGAAGGATTCAGCTACTCGGGAGAGAGCAGAATAGACCTGTCGGGCAGACAATTGCAGTGCGAGCCGTTCCTTGAAGGCCAGTTCCTTGTGTGGGATCTGTCCGGTGCAATAAAATCGTGCAGAAATATAATTATTAATGAGTGGGAGCAGAATCCGCCCGGCTCTGACACAGGGATGGAATGGATCGAGATCTTCAATCCAACCGCCGGGGCGGTAGACATAGGTGGCTGGAGGCTGGTGGACAGCTACTATAATAATTCGGTATTCATACCCGCAAATACGATTATCGGGCCGGGCGGATATCAGGCAATCAACTGGACGAATCGCGAATTGATAAACTCCCATTTCACAAGCATCTCCCTCCAGGATCCTTTGGGCCTGGAGGTCGATTGCACCCTGGCGGCAAAGGATGAGAAGAATAACGACCTCTGCTGGGCACGCTACCCCAACGGCAGGGATCTCGACAGCGACTCGGACTGGAAGTTTCAGAAGTCAACTCCCGGATCATCCAACGGTGGAGGGCCCTTCGACATCTATTCAGGGGAGATCCTTCGCATTCAGTTTAACCTCACGGCAGGGTGCAGCGCCCCGGAGCATATTCAGCTTTCTGCTGAGATGCAGACCTCTTCTGAGAAGATCACTTCATCGCCTCAGCAAATGAATATCGGACGGGCGAACCTGAGCCTCTCTGTGATGCCTGACCGCTTCGACATAGCCAAGGGCGATGAGATCACATGGACAATCATAGTAGAGAACGACGGAAACGGAACGGCCCACGATGTCCTCCTCGATGCATCTCTATCGGACGGGTTTCTAATTGCGGGGACGAATTCCCCTGGCAGAAATTGGAGCTATCCTTCGCTCTCTCCCGGCACCAGAGAGGAGATCAGCCTCACGGCCAGAGCAGTGGCCACCAAAGGCAGCTACTCATGCGACTTTTCCCTTGAATGGGGTCGAGATCCCTGCCAGGCTATCAGACAGGTCTCACTTATCAGCCCCAGAACGGCTATAGCCAAAGAGCCCGACCAGCCCCGCGCTCTGACAATAGGCGAAGATGCCTCTTTTACGATCTTTGCAGACCTGCCGAGGGGCGCGCGCGATCTGTGGATAAATGATACAATTCCGAGCGGCCTGATCTATGATCCGGACAGTCTCTCTTCACAGGGCAGGGCTATCCAGCTAATGCTTTCTGAGGACAATGCCGACGGCAGCCTGAAAGTATGCTGGTTTTTCGGTGACGTTGGAGCTGCAGAGCAGATTGAGATCGGCTATAGCTGCATGCTGGATAATGCAGAATCAAACCAGAACGAAACCAACCTCCTCGGGACTAATGCGACAATGACCTGGCGGGAGATTGATGAAGTCAAGACCGACTCAGACGAGGCTGGCACGATCAACGTAATCGAGCCGGATCTGCTTGTGGAGATCTATCCGGATCATATCTTTGCAGCCCCCAATGATCACATCTCATTCTTCTTGGACCTCTCTCATTCTCGATGGAGCGAGGCACCGGCCTTCGACCTGGATCTGCAGGCCGTCCTGCCAGCAGAGCTGGTTTACGAGCCAGGATCTGCGGAGGTACTGGCAGGTCCTGAGCCATCCTTCGACAGCCAGGAGCTTCGCTGGCACATAGACACTCTGGGCACGGACTGGACTGATGGGCAGAAGATGGTCATCCATTTCGATGCCATCTGTCACGCCCAGCCTGGAGATAGTCTGGTCGTCCCTGCCATCCTCACCTGGACCAGTCGGCCCGGTGAAAGCCAGAGCGAGCGTACTGGTTCCGGAGGGACAAACGACTACAGCAGGGATGCGCAATCCGAGGCAAGCGTCATGAGTCTGGTCATAGAGAAAACGGCTGATCCCGATCCAGCGCCTGTGGGCGAGACGCTGACTTACACTATAACCTGGGAAGCACTCGGCGGTGTGGCCAGCAATGTGACAGTCACAGACCGTCTGGACCCTGGTGTCACTTTCATCTCCGCCGACCCGGCTCCGTCCTGGAACGACAACCAAAGCATCGTATGGAACAATGTCCTGACA
>JBFYLF010000187.1:0-3011 GCA_041305505.1 Methanothrix sp.
CATTCAGCTCTTGGCTATAGATCTCCAGAACAGTTCGAAGTGGAGTTTGCCTTAAATACTGTTGCTTAACTAACTGTCTACTATCAGGGGTGCAGTCCAAACGCCAAGCTTTCAGGACTCTACAATCATTAGATGGTATTGTGTAAGTCCGGGACTATATAAACTGATTATCATGATATTTGAGCCTGCAAATTCCAGCTTTAAAAAATTTAAAAATTTATTTCCTCTGCTTTTATCATGCTATCTTTAAGTACATGAGTATATTAATTCCAGAATCTTAGGACTCTACAATTGCACAATAGAACCCTATAAACTCATTCACCATCTCATTCGCGAAATTTCCTAAATTGCCTCCACACAGCTTCACGGAAATATCTCAAATCCCCTCGGAAAATTGAACTCCCCTTCATCAAGTGGGCAAAATCCTGCGGCAAGTATCGTCCTGTATGCCTCGTCGAGGAAACGCAGACCATGATTCTGATGCCGTTCCTAACTAATGTCTTTGATATCATCCTTACAGCCGAAGCCTCCCGGCTGAAATGCATAGTCCATCAATCTTCTGCTCACATCTCTTTTCTCCTTCTTCCCCTCCAAGATCATGACGCGGGCTTGAAAAGGATTAAGTCCATCCTGGTCAAATCCAAGCTATCAAATGATTCACCTGTGAGACCGCTTTCCATGAAATCGATTATCGTAAAAGGTGCCCGTGAGCATAATCTCAAAGACATCACAGTCGAGCTGCCCCGTGACCGGTTCATAGTCATCACAGGCGTCTCAGGCTCGGGCAAGTCCACCCTGGCCTTCGACACAATCTATGCAGAGGGGCAGCGCCGCTATGTCGAGTCCCTATCCGCCTACGCCCGTCAGTTCCTGGGCCAGATGGACAAGCCCGACGTGGATAGCATTGAGGGGCTCTCACCTGCCATATCAATTGAGCAGAAGACCACCTCCAAGAACCCCCGCAGCACTGTTGGAACCGTGACAGAGATCTACGACTACCTCCGGCTGCTCTTCGCCCGCATCGGCGTTCCCTACTGCCCGGTGCACGGCATAAAGATCGAGTCCCAGTCGCCGGATAAGATCGCAGAGAGCATACGCGAGGAGGCGCAAAAGGCGGGATCTCTGCGTGTGGCAGAAAAAGAAGGTGTAACGAGGTCTGTCGGCGAGAAGGGCGGGGCTGTTCAGGTGACCGTCTTGGCCCCCCTCATCCGCCAGAAGAAGGGGACATACGGCCAGCTCTTTGCAGACCTCAAGGCGGAGGGCTTTTCCAGGGTGAGGGTGAACGGCGAGATCCGGCGAACAGACGAGACAATCGATCTGGACCGCTACAAGAAGCACAACATAGATCTGGTCATGGACAGGCTCGACCCATCCGAGGATCGGGCCCGGCTGGTGGAGGCTATCGAGAACGCCCTTGTCAGGGCTGAAGGGCTGGTCATAGCCCTCTTCGGGGATAAAGAGCGGCTCTACTCTTCCAAGATGGCCTGTCCGGTCTGCGGCATGGCCTTTGAGGAGCTTCAGCCAAGGATGTTCTCCTTCAACAGCCCCTTTGGAGCCTGCGAGAGCTGCAATGGCCTCGGCATTCGTATGGAGTTCGATCCCGATCTGATCTTACCGGACCGGGATCTGTGCATAGCCGAAGGGGCGGTGGCGCTTTACAGAAATGCCATAGACGGCTGGAGAGGGCAGCATCTGGCTGCCGTGGCAAAGCACTTCGGATTCGATGTCATGACCCCCATCAGGGACCTCTCCGAGGAGCAGTTCAACGCTCTGATGTATGGCTCGGACGAGAGCATCCAGTTCTCCATGAGCATGAAGAATGGGGATGCCTACTGGATGCACAACGGGCAGTGGGAGGGGCTGGTGCCCCAGAGCATCAGGCTCTACGGCCAGACTGCATCGGAGTACCGCCGGGAGGAGTTGGAGAGGTTCATGAGGGTCCTTCCCTGCCCGGCCTGCGGGGGCAAGAGGCTGAAGGAGAAGGTGCTGGCAGTTAAGATCGCAGGGAAGTCCATTGTGGATGTCACCGACCTATCGGTTGAGGAGAGCCTATCGTTCTTCGCAAAGCTGCACCGGGTCCTTTCGGAGAAGGAGCAGGAGATTGCCTGGCAGGTCTTGAAGGAGATATCATCCCGGCTCGGCTTCTTGCAGCATGTGGGCCTCGGGTATCTCAATTTGTCTCGCAATGCCGGAACCCTCTCGGGAGGCGAGGCCCAGAGGATCAGGCTGGCGACACAAATAGGCTCGAACCTGACAGGGGTTCTCTATGTCCTGGATGAGCCATCCATAGGCCTTCATCAGCGGGACAACGCCCGGCTGATTGAGACGCTAAAGAAGCTGCGGGACCTCGGAAACACCCTCATAGTTGTCGAGCACGACGAGGAGACCATCCGGGCTGCGGATCATGTGCTGGATATAGGGCCGGGGGCGGGAATTCACGGCGGGCATGTGGTGGCTCAGGGAAGGCCTGAAGAGATCGAGGAGAATCCAGATTCGCTCACAGGGCAGTACCTGTGCGGCAAGAAGAGGATCGATGTCCCGGCAAGCAGGCGCAAGAGCAAGGCATTCATCCGGCTGCTGGGCTGCCGGGAGAACAATCTGAAGAGCATCGATGCTGCCATTCCAATTGGCGTTCTAACAGCCGTCACAGGAGTATCAGGTTCCGGAAAGTCCACATTGATCTACGACACGCTCTATCGGGCTCTGATGAAGAAGATCTACAAGTCGAGCAACGAACCAGGACAGTACGACAAAATGGTCTTCGACTCCGATGTGGACAAGGTTATAGTGATAGACCAGAGCCCCATCGGCAGGACACCACGCTCGAATCCCGCAACCTACACCAAGATCTTCGATCCCATCAGGCAGGCATTTGCCGAGACCAAGGAGGCAAAAGTTCGGGGGTACAAGGCCGGACGCTTCTCCTTCAACCTTCGTGGCGGCCGGTGCGAGGCCTGCCAGGGGGACGGGCTGATCAAGATCGAGATGAACTTTTTGCCAGACGTCTACAT
>JBFYLF010000188.1:0-3320 GCA_041305505.1 Methanothrix sp.
CCGCTCCCACCTTAAAGCACGCTCTTCGCAAACCTCAAACTCATCTGTATCTGCCGCTTGACATCCCGCCCAGTGATCTCCATGTGCCCCGGGTACATGATCTCCACATCAAGCCCCGTCAGCCGCTCAATTGATGCCACCAGATCAGGAGTGCTGCCCCCGTACATGTCAGTGCGGCCTATGTTTCCGTCCGGAAAGACGGTATCCCCTGAGAAGAGCACCTTCGCTCGCGGCTCGTAGAGGCATAAGCTCCCCGTGGAGTGTCCGGGCGTCTCCATGACCTCAAGCTTCCACTCGCCGATATCCAGGACCATGCCCTCTTTGAGCGTCTCATCCACCACGTACTGCGGTGCCTGCTGGCCGAAGAGGTAGGCCACAGATGCCAGATCGTCTCCGACGGCGCCCACCTCCTTCTCGCTTAAGAGGAGCCTGGCCCCCCCCACCTCCTTCTCGCTCAACAGCAGTCGCGCTCCCGTAGCCGCTTTCAGCTCCGGCGCCGCCCCGGAGTGGTCGTGGTGGCAGTGGGTGAGGACGATCATCTCAATCTTCGCCGGATCGATGAATCTCTTGATATTCTTCAAGGTCGGTCCTGCCATCATGCCTGCATCCACCAAAATTGGCCTCTTGTCAAGTATCAGATAGACATTGCCATCGAAGGCGGCACCGCTAACCTTATGCACTTCCACCATTGAATAAACACCAGCGAGAGCAAAGCAGCTCTTACGATATATTAGTTGGTATCAATGACGCTGATGCAAGAGGCAATTAGAGGGCGAGCGGCCCCGGAGATAGAAAGCGTAGCAAGGCGCGAGGGATTGGAGCCGGAAAAGCTGGCCCGGCTGGTGGCTGCGGGACGGGTGGTGATTCCAAGAAACATCCGGCGGGAAAAGCCGGGGGCTGTGGCCACGGGCATAGGCGAGATGCTTTCAGTCAAGGTGAACCTGAACATCGGAACATCGCAAAACCTCGACTCTCCAGAGGCAGAGGTCGAGAAGGCCTTGGCAGCCGTTGCAGCCGGGGCCGATGCTGTTATGGACCTATCGACGGGTGGAGATCTCGACGCTGTTAGATCCAGGATACTGCAGGCCGTTAAAGTACCAGTCGGGACGGTTCCCATCTACAATGCAGCAGTCAAGCACGATCTGACCAGCCAGGGCCTCTTCAACGCCCTGGAAAAGCACGCAAAGGACGGGGTGGACTTTGTGACGGTCCATGTCGGCGTCAACAAGATCTCGCTGGAGCGGCTGCAAAACGACCCCCGAATCATGGGCGTCGTCAGCCGTGGCGGCTCGCTCACAATGAAGTACATCAGCGAGACTGGCGAGGAGAACCCCTACTACAAAGAGTTCGACTACCTCCTGGAGATCGCTGCGGAGCACGATCTTACGCTCTCACTGGGCGATGGTCTGCGGCCCGGCTGCATAGAGGATGCCTCGGATCGGGCCAAGTACATGGAGTTCATAATGCTCGGCGAGCTGGTGAAGAGAGCCCGAGCCGCAGGAGTTCAGGCGATGGTCGAGGGGCCGGGACATGTGCCTGCAGACGAGATAGAGACAAGCGTCAAGGCGATGAAGCACCTCACAGACGGAGCGCCCCTCTATCTGCTGGGGCCTCTTGTAACGGACATAGCTCCGGGATACGACCACATAACTGCGGCAATGGGCGGGGTCATAGCAGGAATGGCCGGAGCAGACTTTCTCTGTGCCACAACCCCCTCGGAGCACCTGGACCTGCCGACAAAAGAGGATATTATAGAGGGAACTTATGTCACCCGCATAGCAGCTCATGCTGCGGACCTCACCCGCCCTGGCGTCCGAGAGCGGGCAAGGTCCTGGGACCAAGCGATGGCCCAGGCCCGTGCAGATCTCAACTGGGAGGATCAGTTCAATTCAGCCATAAATCCGGCCAGGGCAAAGCAGATCCGGCACCGACGCGGCGTTGAGACCGATACCTGCACGATGTGCTCGGAGCTATGCGCCATCCGGCTCGCAAAAGAGGCGATGCAGAAGGGATTGAGCCGAAGAGGCAATTCCGGTTAGATGGGCCTCTAGAGATCTGGCCAAGAGGGCAGGGCGAGATCCGGAAAAGCCCATCCATGAAATTTCAGATGAGGCTTTCAGGAGAGACTTAAGTCTAAATAATAAACCATCCGTGGACGGGCAAGAGGTAATGATAAAATGAGATCCGTCTGTTTGTGCTTATGTCTCCTGAGTCTGATCCTGGCCACAGGACAGGCAGGAGCAATCGATGCGGAGTTTCCTCCGTATGAGTCCGTGGATATGATCAGTAGCTCTTTTGGCCAGAGCTTCGTTGAAAGCCTCTTTGGGACAGGCGTTGCCAGCACAGATCTGAGCGAGCAGTGGTTTGGGCCCACGTTTCAGAACAGCACCAGCGCTTATTCCTTCCTATCCGAGTTCTACATCAACACCAGCATGCCTATGCCTGGAGGGCTCGCCCCTGCGAGGATCGATGTCAGCCAGAGGCTGCCAGCCAAGATCTACTTCGGCAGCGGCCAGGAGATTTTATATACCCAGTACCAGTCCGCCATATCTGCCTCCAGAGGCAATGAACTCTGGATTGAGAAGTATCAGGACTGGTCGCAGTACGCCATAGTCCCTCTGGGAATTGGCCTTCAGTTCATAGCCTTCGCTCCCACCGGCGGACAGGCTGATTACTATGAGATACTCCAGACGGACAACCAGAACTTGACCGGCAGGAAGGTCAATCTCTATGCAGGCTATACCAGCTTGAACTTCCCCGCTGATAGGGTTGGAAGACACATAATCTTCTATGTCCTCAACAACCAGCCCAGCAATGCCATCATCATAGATGTGATCAATCCGCCACAGGCTTCTCCCGCAGTTCAGATGCCTCAGACCTCAGACATGCCGCCCGCCTTCGGCCAGATGGGCGCAGTCTCAGGAGGGGCCATCCAGACCACTGCAACGAGCATCGGCCAGACGACGACCACAGCCATCGCCGGCCCGAGCGCTCTGGCATCCCAGCCCGCTCAAGTTGCGCCGTCCGGGGACACACCGGTCACTATCAGATCCCAGGGAATGAGGAATTATCAGATCTATCTTGATGGCGTATTGATTGGAACCGAAGGGACTGGTGGCGATGCACCTGATGGACAGTTCAGCTTTAATGTGGTCGGAGACCGGGAACATGATATCAGGGTCTTTGACGGCCAGTTCAACTATCCCAAGAGGATGTTCTTCCAGAGAGGCGTCTTGAAGATCATCAATGTGGAGCCTGGAACAGCAGTATATATTTAATTATTTATTTAATACATAGGGAGTGCGGAGGGTCACGAATTC
>JBFYLF010000189.1:0-4318 GCA_041305505.1 Methanothrix sp.
GGCCTATTCGTTGACGGCATTGATCATAAGAAGAAGTGGGAGTTTAAGCCTGTAGTGAAAAAGGGCGATGTGGTCAAGCCCGGCCAGGCGATCGGCGAAGTCCAGGAGCAGCTGCTCATCAAGCATAAGATCATGGTCCCACCCAAGATGAAGGGCGGAGCTATAAAAGAGATCTATTCTGGAAACTTCAATGTTGATGAGACCATAGCCGTCTTAGAGGACGGAACAAAGCTCACCATGGTCCACAAGTGGCCGGTAAGACAGGCGAGGCCCGTAACTGCAAAGCTGGCACCAACCATTCCCCTCAGAACAGGACAGAGAGTAGTGGATGGATTCTTCTCTCTGGCTAAGGGCGGAACGGCAGCCATCCCTGGCGGATTCGGAACCGGGAAGACTGTCATGCAGCAGACATTGTCAAAGTGGGCAGATGTCGATATTGTGATTTACGTGGGATGCGGCGAGCGCGGCAATGAGATGGCTGATCTGCTGCATGAGTTCCCAGAGCTGCAGGATCCCAGGACCGGCAGGCCCCTCATGGAGAGGTCTATCGTTTACGCCAATACCTCCAACATGCCTGTGGCTGCTCGTGAGGCATCCATTTACACAGGAATGACCACGGCAGAGTACTACAGAGATATGGGCTATGACTGCTTGATGACCGCTGACTCCACCTCCAGGTGGGCAGAGGCCATGAGAGAGATGGGCTCTCGTCTAGAAGAGATGCCTGGTGAGGAAGGTTATCCCGCATACCTTGGTGCCAGACTTGCCGACTTCTACGAGCGCGCCGGACGTGCCGAGGTCCTCAACGGTGGCCAGGGTTCAGTCAGCATCGTGGGTGCTGTGTCCCCAGCCGGTGGAGACTTCACCGAGCCCGTCACTCAGAACACCCTGAGAATGGTCAAGGTATTCTGGGCACTCGACTCCAAGCTGACACAGCGCAGGCATTTCCCGTCCATCAACTGGCTGGATTCCTATTCACTATACGACCAGATTCTCGAACCCTGGTTCGTAGAGAATGTCAGCCCGAACTGGAACAAGAACAAGAGACGTGCCATGGCCATTCTGCAGGAGAATGCCGAGCTGGAAGAGATCGTGATGCTCGTCGGTTCCGATGCTCTGCCTGAGGATCAGCAGATCACTCTGGAAGTGGCAAGGATGATTATCAACTTCTGGCTGGCACAGAGCGCATTCCACCCGGTGGATACCTTTGCTCCCTACAAGAAGCAGTTCGACCTCTTGGAGGCCATCTTGAAGTACAGAGATTATGCTTTCGATGCTGTACAGAAGGGCATACCAGTGGCGCAGATCACATCTGTTCCTTCCAAGGATGCTCTGGCAAAGGTGAGGCTGGAAGCCGAGTATGAGCCCATCCTGGCAAAGGTTATGGCTCAGATGGATGCCGAGTTCAAGGCGCTGAAGTGAGGAGGGTTCAAAATGACCAAGGAATACAAGACTATTACTGAGATCTCCGGACCATGGAGCTCGTCGAGATCAGAACTGGCGGAGATCTGAAAAGAGGACAGGTGCTGGATTCCTCTGATGAGATCGTGGTTATCCAGGTATTCGAGGGAACCGGCGGTCTGTCCAAGGATAGCGCAGTCAGTTTCACCGGAGACGTCATCAAGATGCCATTATCTCCCGGCATCGTGGGACGCGTTCTATCCGGATCCGGAAAGCCCAGAGACGGTGGACCGGAGATTGTGCCCGAGGTATTGAGAGATATCGCCGGAGCTGCCATCAATCCGGCTTCCCGTGAGAAGCCGCGCGCTTTCATCCAGACCGGCATATCCACAATTGACGGGACAAACACACTGGTGCGCGGCCAGAAGCTGCCCATTTTCTCTGGCGCAGGTCTGCCCCACAACGACCTTGCATTGCAGATCGCAAGGCAAGCCAAGGCTCTTGGTGAGGCCGAGTCTTTCGCAGTTATCTTCTGCGCCATGGGCATCACCAACGAAGAGGCTCAGCACTTCCTGGCCGACTTCGAGAGAACTGGCGCTTTGGAGAGAGCAGTGGTTTTCCTCAATCTGGCCGACGACCCGGCTGTCGAGAGGATTCTCACTCCCAGACTGGGACTGACAACAGCCGAGTACCTTGCCTTCGATCTGGACATGCACGTGCTCATCATCTACACGGACATGACCAACTACTGCGAGTCGCTCAGACAGATGGGCGCTGCTCGTGAAGAGGTGCCCGGACGACGCGGCTATCCTGGATACATGTACACTGATCTCGCCATTCAGTACGAGAGGGCTGGAATCATCAAGGGCAGAAAGGGCTCTATCACTCAGTTCCCCATCCTTACCATGCCCGGCGATGATATCACTCACCCCATCCCGGATCTGTCTGGATACATAACTGAGGGTCAGATTCTCATCTCCCGAGAGCTGCACAGAAAGGGCATCTATCCGCCCGTCGACATTCGACCCTCCCTTTCCCGGCTGATGAACTCCGGTATCGGCAAGGGCCACACTCGCGAGGATCACAGGGCAGTATCGGATCAGCTCTATGCTTATTATGCAGAGGGCAACGATCTGCGCGGTCTCGCAGCCATTGTCGGCAAGGAGGCTCTCTCGGAACGCGATAAATTGGTCCTGGAGTTCGCAGACAAGTTTGAGAAGAGATTCGTCAATCAGGGCAGAGATGAGGATAGGTCTATCTTCGATACCCTCCAGATCGGATGGGATCTCCTGGCAGACCTGCCTGAAGCAATGCTCACCAGGGTTGATGACAAATTCATCAAGCAATATCACCCCAAGTACGCGGCAAGCGCAGCGAAGAAGTGAGATCATGCCTGTAATTCGAGGAACTAAACCGACCAGAGCAGTGCTGATCGCTCTCAAAAGAAGGATGAAGGTCGCAAAAACTGGTCACTCGCTCCTCAAAATGAAGCGTGACGGCCTCATGATTGAGTTCTTCGAGGTGCTAAACAAGGCCAAAACAGTCAGGAAAGAGCTGGTTGAAGCTCTGCTCGTCGCCGAGCAGAGACTTCAAATGGCTATGGCTGTCGAGGGAACTGTGGCCATCGGAAGCGTGGCCTATTCCCTGCAAAAAGAGCCGGTCATCCAGCTTGAATCCAGAAATATCATGGGTGTAGTGGTTCCCAAGATCGCGGCAGCGGCCGTGCAAAAGAAGATGTTCGAGCGAGGCTACGGCATCATCGGGACCAGTGCAGCCATTGATGAGGCAGCTGATGCCTATGAGAAGTTGCTGGATAAGATCATCTTAGCCGCAGAGGTGGAGACCGCCATGATAAGGCTCGTCGAGGATATCGACAGCACCAAGAGGCGTGTTAATGCTCTGGAGTTCAAGGTGGTTCCTGACCTCAAAGACACCATCAAGTTCATCAGCATGGCCTTGGAGGAGATGGAAAGGGATAACCTGGTCAAGATGAAGATGCTCAAGGGCAAGTCCGAAAGGAAAGCCGCAGCAGAAGAAGCTAAGAAGGAAGCAGAAAAAGCGGCTGCTGCCAAGGCTTCAGCTTGATCACCTAAAGCCCATGTCCAACTGGTTTGAGCGAAAAGCGGAGGACTGGTTTGGAACGGCTGAGAAGAAGATGCGTCTTCTTCAGTGGTTGGTGTATGTCACCAACCTCTACATTATTTTTGGGATTTTTGTCCTTATCTGGATACTCTACGGAAAATATATTATTAGAGCATGGCAATATTATACGCAATAGATTTTAGCAGTCTTCAGATTATATATGCAGCGCTGATGCCGAAGCAGTCTCTTTTCTCTGAGCCATGCGATATCCTGTGACTACCATTCTCTTCCCTGCCAGTATTTGATCAATCTGCAAGTCTCCCGAGTCCACCAATAATCGCGGCAGTTCGGCCAGCTTATGGGGTGTGGATATTATTATCAAATTCTCTTCGCCTACGCGCCGCAGGACGGCAGCGCTGATCTGCTGGCTGCCTCGCCCCAGTATGAAGCCCTGAGCGCCGATAGGGCTGACAATAACTTTTACGCTCTTTTCTCTATCCAGCAAGGCCAAGATATCTCTCTCCGAGGCGTCCTTGAGGAGCAGCTTTCCTTCCTTAATAACATCCACACCAAGCAGTGTCTTTTCCACGCCCAATTTCTCGGCAATCCTGGCTGTGGTTGTGCCCGCTCCCAAAATGTAGGCTGAGCCGTCCTTCATAAATTCTGTGGCAAAGAGGGCGATCTGGTTCTTGAACTCCTCTTCATTTGAGGAGCTATAGATCCTCTTTCTCTCCTGTACCAGCACAGGTTGGTAGGGTGCTTTCGCTATAGCATAAAGCCTGGTCTGCAACTCACCAGCCCGGTATAGCTCCTCGTCCACATCTAGGATCTCCGT
>JBFYLF010000190.1:0-4254 GCA_041305505.1 Methanothrix sp.
AGACAGCCTTGAGAGAATTGCAGGAACTGACGGGGTCAAGGCCATTTACAAGGATCAGAAGCTCAAGATCCTCTCTTTGCCCGAGGAGAGCGGCGACTCCATCCCGGTCGCTTCATCAACAGAACCAGAGGTCATCGACGATCCCAGGACTATGAAGGGCTATACTGGAGAGGGCGTATCTGTCGCACTGATCGATACGGGCGCAGACAGCAATCACGAATCACTCAAAGGCAGGATCCTGGCCTTCAAGGACTTTGTGAACAATCAGACATATGCTTATGACGATAATGGTCATGGCACACATTGCGCCAGCCTTATCGCGGGAGACGACGGAATCGGAGTGGCACCTGGATCTGATCTGGTGGTTATAAAGGTCATGGACAGGGATGGGGCCTGCTACACGTCTGATGCACTGAGAGCTCTGGAATGGTGCATCGAGAACAAGGATCTTTATGGAATTCGAGTCGTATCCTTTTCCGTAGGCGGCGAGAGCCCTTCTGAGAGCTCAGACCTTCTGAACGAGGCCTGCAACAGAATGACGGATGAGGGGATGGTAATGTGCGTGGCTGCCGGAAACTCGGGCCCTTCCGATTCATCCATCGTCGTTCCGGGAGATGCAGAAAAGGTGATCACAGTTGGAGCTGTGAGCAGCTACGGCGAGATCTTCGAGCTTTCATCCCGGGGGCCTACGGCAAGCGGCGAGATCAAGCCTGACATCGTCACATTGGGCGTGGACGTGGTCTCAGCCATGGCCGGGGCAGAGACGGGCAGGAGCTCTGTTAGCGGCACCTCGATGTCCGCTCCCCTCGTTTCAGGAGCAGCCACGATACTGCTTGAAGCTGATGGCGATCTTGCGCCATCCGACGTCAAGAGGATTCTTCTCAAGACTGCCGACGATCTGGGCGAGGCCGGCCCTGATAACACCTTCGGATACGGGGCGCTCAACCTGACAGCCGCCCTGCAAAGCATCGATAGAGATCGATCCCTCCTCGCACCTCCTGCTCTCGAAGAGGTCAGGCTGAGCCAGGAGGAGGCGCAAGCGGGAGTGCCGGTTATGATCGAGGCGGAGGCCATCGGAGAGATCAGGACGATTAATGCCAATATCATAGGGCCGGACAGAAATATGGAGATACCTATGGACGACTTCGACTGCAACGGCGTATTCTCAGCCCGATGGGAGACGAGCTTTTGGACGGCAGGCGACTACCAGATCAGGGTCGATCTTCTTGGAATGTTCGGAGAGGTGGACCATATGGCGGTCCCTTTCCATCTCCAGGCGAAGGGGTGAAGCTCTCTTGGCAGTAGCAGAGCCCATCTGGGCTGAGATCTCACGGTATGGCTCTTGGCAGTAGCAGAGCCCATCTGGGCTGAGATCTCACGGTATGGCAGGAAGGTGATTGATGCGGGGCTTTCCAGCTCCCGTTTTGGAAATATCAGCATCCGAAATGGCGATAAGATATTCATAACCTGCAGCGGCAGCATGCTCGACGAGCTGGACGAAAGAGACGTGGTACAGGTTGGCCTTGGCTCCTGCCCGGATGGGGACGGCAGAGCCAGCAGCGAGGCATGCGTTCACAGGGCAGTGTACAGCGCCACAGACCACCGGGCGTTGATTCATACCCACTCTCCCTATGCAGTGGTCGGCTCTCTGCTTGAGGACGAAGAGGTTGTGCCCCTGGATGGCGAGGGCAGGATATTCCTTGGGATTATGCCGATTGTCACAGGCGATTTCGGATCCGAGGACCTGGCAGCGGCTGTATCTTCCGCGCTGCGAGAGCATAAGGCTTGCATAGCTCGCGGTCATGGTGTCTTTGCCGCCGGAGAAAGCCTGATAGAGGCGTATACAGTTGCCTGCATGGCTGAGCATAGCTCTCAGATCAGGTATCTTGTGAGAGCATATTCCGGCAGGGCTGGAAGAGCGGATAATGCCGGATGAATACTGCGACGATCTGCCGTCTTCTGGGCTCCGGGCATCAATTGGGGGGAAAAATTTATATCTTTACCATTCCCCTCACTAAAACGAGCGGGTAATCCTAGTTTTTAAAATCCACACTGAACCCCCACTCTCCTACCCGCTCACTTAAAAAATTAATAAAATATCATCTTTTGAGGGTATCACTTTTCCGGCTCCATCCCTTCAAAAGATCTATTAATGCCGGGGGCATAGATTCGATCATGAATTCTTCTCTTCAGCTCACAAAGATCATGGGCATACCGGTCCGCATACACTGGACGATAATCTTCATCATCCTTTTTATAGCCTGGAACTTCGCCTCTGTCCATCAGGTGAGCGGGGGAATGGTCTACGGCCTTGGCGGCGTCGAGCCCGCACAGCTGCGATGGCTTTACTCCATCTTCCTGGCATTGGTTCTCTTCATCTGCGTTGCTCTTCATGAGCTGGGGCACTCTTACATAGCCAAGAAGAACGGCATAGGCATAAAGAGCATAACCCTCTATTTCTTCGGTGGCGTCGCCTCTATGGAGGAGATCCCCCGAAACCCTGGCCTTGAGCTGAAGATGGCCTTTGCGGGGCCTGGGGTCAGCGGCATCCTTGGGTTGGCTTTCTTCCTCTTTGGCGAGCAGGTGGGAGCAATCCTTGGAGCCAGCCACCCGATGACGATAGTGCTCGCCAATCTGGGAGTGATGAACATCATTCTGATGGCCTTCAATCTGCTTCCGGCCTTTCCTATGGACGGGGGGCGGCTCCTCCGGGCCTATTTCGCTTTTAGGATGCCCTATGTCACAGCCACCCGAAGGGCTTCGATGATAGGAAAGATATTCGCGACGATCATGTTTCTGCTGGGGCTCTCTTCCCTAAATTTCATGCTGCTCTTCGTGGCATTCTTCGTCTATGTCGGAGCGAGCGAGGAGGAGAAGGCAACCGAGATCAGCGTCAGCCTCGAGGGCATACGCGTAAGAGACATCATGTCATCCCGGGTTCACAGTATCTCAGCCGATATGACCCTGGAGGAGCTAAAAGAGCTGATGTTCAGGGAGAAGCATAGAGGCTATCCGGTTATGGCCGGAGAAGAGCTGCAGGGAATTGTCACTCTCTCTGATCTTCAGAAAGTCCCTCAGGCCAGGCGTGCAGGCACCCGGGTCGGAGATGTGATGGCAAGAAAGTTATACATGATAAGCCCTGAGGATCTGGCGTCCGCAGCAATGAAGACCATGAATGAGCTTCAAATTCGCCGACTCCCTGTCATGGATGATGGGCGACTGGTGGGCATAGTCTCAAGAGAGGATCTTGTCAGGGCTATTGAGCTATGCTGGGAGCGGGCGAATTAAGAGGTAATCAATTTGGAGAGCACAGCAGAAACGAAGGACGAAGCTAAGCCTTGCGTCCAGCTCATAGAGCCGAAGGAGAGTTCGGAGAGCCAGATCCATGAGATAATCATCGTGGGAACGGCCCATGTCTCTGAGAAGAGCGTCCAAGAGGTCGTCAGAAAGATCGAAGAGACGAGGCCGGACATAGTTGCAGTGGAGCTATGCCTCCCGAGATACCGCGCTCTCACAGGTCAGGAGGAGGAGAAGGAGATCAAGATCAGCGAGCTTCTCAGCGGTGGGAAGCTCTATCTTCTCCTTGTGCAGTGGTTCATGGCCTATATTCAGAGAAAGATCGGCGAGGATATGGGCGTCAAGCCGGGCTCCGAGATGCTGGCCGCAATTGAGGCTGCCAGGAGAATTGGTGCTCGCGTGGCTCTTGTGGACAGGGATATAGGCATCACAATTCAGCGCTTCTGGTCTGCGATGGGCATCCTCGACAAGATAAGGCTTGTCTGGTCCATGCTGCCCGCCGCCATCGGCTGGGGGGGCGAAGAGATCGATATCGACAGCATCACCCAGGCGGATATAGTAAGCCAGATGATCTCCGAGTTTCGAAAGATATCTCCAGGCGCGGCCAATGTTCTGGTCGACGAGCGCGACGCATTCCTGGCAAGAAACCTCTTCCTGCTCTCAAAACAGGGCCGGGTTCTGGCAGTTGTTGGCGCGGGCCACAGAGAAGGCATAACAAAGCACCTCGAACATCCTGAAAGAATTCCTGCCATTGAGGGGCTCAATAAGAAGCCGGGCAAAAAGATCACATTTGCAAAGGCCATAGGCGTCGCATTCAGCCTGCTCATACTGGCCACAATAGGACTCGTGCTTCTGACTGCTCAGTCCAGCGAGAAGATCTTCCAGGCCCTTGTCATCTGGTTTGTATTCACCGGAGGGCTGTCAGCTTTAGGCGTTGTGATTGCCAGGGGCCATCCC
>JBFYLF010000191.1:0-2936 GCA_041305505.1 Methanothrix sp.
TAGTTGGAGGCGTTGACCAGCAAAATCTGCCCGCGCCTCTCCTCCGGCTTGCCCTTCCGGAGCAGCAGAATGATTCCCGGAGCCGTGGTGTTGTAGAAGAGGTTCTCAGGCAGGAGCACCACCCCCTCAATGCCGTCCGCCTCGACCAAAGCCTGGCGAATCGCCTTCTCCTTGTTGGCCGAGCGCGAGCCCGAGCCGCGGGAGACGGCTCCCGTGTCCAGGACCACCGCCGCCCGCCCTCCCTCTTTCAGGGAGGCGAACATGTGCTGCACCCATCCCCAGTCCGCAGAGGAGCGGGGCGGGATTCCGAAGTTGAAGCGGTTGTAGGAATCGTTATCGTAAAACGCCTCATCGTAATTGTCCTGGTTCCACATTGGATTGGCGACAACATAGTCGAACTGCAGGAGCGAGCCCTCTGGCCCAAAGCCCGGCTTTCTGAATGTGTCGCCAATGGCAAAGCTGGAGTCTGTGTAGTCGTGCAAAAACATGTTCATCTTGGCCATGGCAAACGTCACGGGATTCAGCTCCTGGCCCCACAGCCGCGGCGAGCGGCTCCTCTCCTCAGGATGCCGCCTCTCGAAGAGGAGGCGCGCCTTGATCAAGAGGCCCCCAGAGCCGCAGGCCGGATCGTAGATGGTGCTGAAAGGAGCGGGATCGATCAGCTCCGCAATCAGCTCTCCCACCTCCTTGGGTGTGTAAAACTCCCCAGCCGACTGCCCCTGCCCTTCTGCGAACTTGCGAAGCAGGTACTCATAAGCCCGCCCCAGGATATCCGGCTCGGTGTTCTGGAGACCCAGCCGGTGGCGGCTTAAGATCTCAATAAGCGAGGCCAGACGATCGTCGTCCAGAGTGCGCTGGCCGGACTGGCGTTCATTGTAGTCCTTGATGTCAAGAACCCCCTGCAGATCCGGGTTGAGCCTGGCGACCTCCCGCAATGCTCCCGTCAGGAACTCGCCCAGCCGCCCGTCAGCCCCGTGGTTTCTGACCGCCTTCCAGTTGTGCTCCCTTGGAACGTAAAAGCGAATGATGGGAGTGCTGCCGCTCTTCAGTGCATGGGCAAGGTCCGCCTCGATGATGCTCCTGGCCAGCTCCTCATCCCCAAACTCTTTGACGTGAGCTGCAAACTCGTCCTCGAAGACATCCGAGAGCCTCTTGAAGAAGACCAGCGGCAGGATGAAATCCTTGAACTTTGGGGCATCCGTCGCCCCCCGAATGGCGCAGGCTGCATCCCAGAGCCATGTCTCGAGAGCCGAGATGTCCAGGTGCTCCTCGCCGGAAGGCTGCAAGCTGATCTCATTATTCCGCTGCCCGGCATTCTGCTCTTTTGCGCCTCTTCCTCTTCCTCGTCCTGTCAAATCGGCTGCATCTCCTCGATTGAAAAAGAGCGTCCTGGAGTTATGTTAATTCTTCGCTTGGGGGGCTCTGCAAAGATCGAATTCGTCTATCAGTCTTCAATTTGCGCTCATGAGCGATGCCCCCTTATGCAGCCGATCAACAGCTTTATTTTAAAACCCCAGCATAAGAGGCAGAGATGATATCCAAGCCAGCAGAGAAAGTACCGCGGTTCAAATGCCCTTCGGCTCTCTCTCTGATCAAATCTCCTAAACTCCAGGCATTCGCAATTCTCCTTATGGCATCAGCCATGCTCTGCGGCTGCATCTCAGAGGACGACTCACAAGCAGCATCTTCCCTGAACCTCTCAGAAGGCAATATCTCAGATAATGCCACTGATAAAATCAAGGTGGCTGCGAGCATCTCTCCTCTGAGAGACTTTGCAAAGGCTGTTGGCGGTGAGCGGGTCGAGGTCATGACTGTCATCCCGCCGGGAGCCGAGCCCCACACATTCGAGCCGACGCCATCCTTGATGGTGGAGCTCTCCAGGGCAGATCTTTATGTCATGAACGGGGCAGGCCTCGAGTTCTGGATTTCAAGGCTACTTGAGGCCAACAGAGATCTTCATCTCGTCGACAGCTCCCAGGGAATAGACCTCCAGAGCGAGAGCGCAGAGGAGATAGACCCTCACATATGGCTCTCCCTCCGAAATGCAGAGATCCAGGTCCGAAACATCGCCGCTGGACTCTCGGAGGTCGATCCGCAAGGAAGCGATGTTTATGCCCGAAATAGAGACGATTATATCGAAAGGCTCAGAGGACTGGACCGGGAGTTCAACGAGAGCCTGGCCTCAGCCGAAAAGAAGATCTTCATAGTCCATCACCCGGCCTGGAGCTACTTCGCACGCGACTACGGGCTACGCCAGGTACCCCTCATGGAGAACGAGAAGGAGCCCGGACCCAAATACATGAGCCAGGTGATCGACCTTGCCAGGCAAAGCAACATAACAACGATATTCGTTGAGCCTGAGTACAACCCCAAGGCAGCCGAGGTCATCGCCAGCGAGATGTCTGCAAAGGTGGTCAGCCTCGATCCCCTGGCAGATGGCTACCTGGATAATATGGCCCATGCCGGCAGAGAGATTGCAAAGAGCATGGCGGGATGATTGGAAGGATGCAGGAGACAGAAGAGAAGGCGGTATCAGTCGAGGGCTTATGGGTTATGAGGAGCGAGAGCGTCATTTTGGAGGACGTCAGCCTCGATCTATTTGCCGGCGACTTCCTGGGGCTCATAGGTCCTAACGGCGGCGGCAAATCGACGCTGCTAAAGGTGATGCTCGGCCTGATCAAGCCGGACCGGGGCAGCATCTCGGTCTTCGGCCTTCCCCCAAAGAAAGCTCGCAGCAGAGTTGGATATGTTCCCCAGAAGACGGTCTTCGACCAGAGCTTTCCGGTCAAGGTCCTGGATGTTGTCCTCATGGGAAGGTTCAGCCAAAGAGGGCTCTTCAATCGATACGGAAGTGCGGACCGTGAGGCAGCCCGCCGGGCCCTGGAGGCAGTCGGAATGGAGGACAGGTCCGAGAGGGAGATAGGAGCCCTCTCAGG
>JBFYLF010000192.1:0-3700 GCA_041305505.1 Methanothrix sp.
GCCATCACCCGCTACGACGGTCGGAGGTTTCCGCGGGGCCCCTTCGATCGGGTTCTGGTTGATGCACCCTGCTCAGCAGAGGGCAGGGAGAGGAGGGGACCGGGCGTTTTAGCCAGGAGCAGCTGCCAGAGATCTCTGGATCTCCAGGCTCTGCAAATAGGGCTTCTTGAAAATGCCCTGCGTCTGACAAAGCCCGGAGGCGTTGTAGTCTATTCCACATGCACATATGCCCCCGAGGAGAATGAGATGGTTGTGCAGTCAGTGCTTAACCGGTCGGATGATCAAAACTCCTCCCATCTGGAGAAGGTCATAATTCCTGGACTGAAGAGCTGTCCGGGAATAGCTGAATGGAATGGGATATCGATGTCAGAGCAGATGCGCTCTGCCGCCAGATATTATCCTCATATCAATGACACGGGGGGATTTTTTGTCGCAAAGATCATCAAGGATTAGAAATGTCTTCGAGCCGATCCCGCCCTCATCCGTGGCAGATCTCTGGCACTCCAGGTTTGCCGTCCCGGAGTCGGCCTTTTCAGGATACCTGTTCTTTCGGAAAGCCAAGAGCATCTGGGCAATAAGCGATGCGGCCCTCCCCCGTCTCTCATACGAGTCCCTGGGAATGAGGATCATGAACTGCAAAGACAGGCCGTGGAAGCCCACGACTGCCGCCCTCCAGATATTTGGGCGGGGCGCCTCCAAGAACACGATCAATCTGGATTCGAACTTCGCCAGGACATTTCTTGAGGGCAAGACCCAGGATGTCGACGAGGCCGCGGTCTTCAGTTGCGAGCCAGGCTATGTGGTGGTATTTTATAGGGGGGATGTGCTTGGATGCGGTCTGTACTCTCATGAAAAGCTCGTCAGTCAGATCCCAAAGGCGATATCGCCGATATTTCAAATGCTTCAGAAACAGGATCTGGGTCTCTTGACCATTCAGATCGAAAACAGCTAGCGCGTCTGTGGCAGCAGCCGGTCCGCCTCTTCCGGCTATCCAATGCTCTTCGTGAAAAAAGCTGCAATGATGTCGTATCCTTTGTCATAAACAGGAACATCAACTTCACCAACAGATGCGTAGGGTCCTGCCGCTTCTGCTCTTTCAAGCAGGTGAACGGCTATTTCCTCACTGACGAGCAGATCTTGAAGCGGGTGGCAGAGGCGGAGGAGCTGGAAGCTACTGAGATCTGCCTCCAGGGGGGCCTTATGCCCGGAATGATGCTGGAGGACTACTGCCGGATACTGGACTGCGTTCATAGCAACTATCCAAGAATGCACCTGCACGCCTTCTCGCCTATGGAGGTGATGCACATGTCCAGAAACAGCAGGCTGGATGTGGTGGATGCCCTGGTCGAGCTGAAGAGAAGCGGCCTTGGCTCCATGCCAGGAACTGCAGCAGAGATCCTTGTAGACAGTGTTCGCCGGCAGATCTGCCCTGACAAGCTCAGGGCTGATGAGTGGCGCGAAATCATAACCAATGCACATTCTCTTGGAATTCCCACCACTTCGACGATCCTCTTCGGCCATGTCGAGAAACTGGATGACAGGCTCCAGCACCTCGAAATCCTGAAATCCATCCAGTTCGAGACGGGAGGATTTACCGAGACGGTTCTTCTTCCATTCATCCCTGAAAATAATATTCTCGGCAAGAGCTTAATGGGCGCAGACCTCCTGGATAAGATGAAGATGCATGCTCTCGCCAGGGTGGCCCTATATCCCGAAATCACAAACATCCAGGCGAGCTGGACAAAGCTTGGCCGCGAGGCGGCGGCGGCAGCCATAGATTGGGGCGCGAACGATCTTGGCGGAACCCTCATGGATGAGGCGATAGCGAGGAACGCAAGAGAGGCCCCCAGGATATCTGCTGACGAGCTCAGAGAGCTTATTGAAAGCAGGGGAAGACGGGCTGTCCAGAGGACGACGCTCTACGAGATTCTCTAGAAAAAGCTTCTGAAAGCCTCAAGACTAAATTGGAGAAGATTCCCCCTGCGACGATAAGCTTTACATATATTGACGATATTACCAGCTTGCGGTGGGGATCATTAGAAATATAATATCACTCTTTGCGATTGCTCTGCTTATAGTCTGCATCAATCCTGCATGGGCCGTTGAGGTCAAAGTCTCAGGATCGTCCACAGTGATGCCCCTGGCTGAGGCGGCTGCCGAGGAGTTCAATCAGATGCAGGATGAGTATGTGGTCAGCGTCTCAGCCGGGGGAACTGGTGCCGGAATTCTGGGAATAGCAGAGCGCATGAATGATATCGCAATGGCCTCCCGAAGGATAACTGATGAAGAGCGTCTGAGGTTCAACGGCACCTTTGAGGAGTATCTGGTGGGCTTTGACGGGATCAGCATTGCAGTGAGCAATGAGATCTATCAGGCAGGCGTTCATAGGCTGAGCAGAGGGCAGGTCAGGGAAATCTATCTCGGGAACATAACCAACTGGAAGGATGTCGGGGGCCCGGACAGGGAGATATATGTGATAGCCAGAGAGGATGGGTCCGGAACCCGGGATAGCTTCAATGAGATAGTACTTGGAAGCAGCGGTGCAGAAACCCCCGGGGTCGATACCGTGGCTATGGGCGCAGCCGAGGTCAAGACAGCAATATCCGGAAGCGATAGGGCTATAGGCTATCTCGGATTCAACTATCTCGGGGGAGACGTTGTCGGGATCGCCTACAACGGCATAAGCCCCACATACGGCAATATCAGGCTGGATATCTACGAGCTGCATCGGCATCTTTATTTCTATACATTAGAAAGCCCCTCCGAAGGTGCTATGAAATTCATAGACTTCGTTTTGGGTCCCGAGGGGCGGAGGATTGCTGCGGATGAGGGATTCATTCCGAGCTGAAAAATCCCAATATCTTCTTTGAGTTTCATGGCCCCTCTGCTCTTGTAAGGGGCGATGCCTCGCATAGCCTTTACATAATAGTATGGCGATCTTGAGCTTTCAATGAGAGAGAGAGGCAGTCTATCGGCTTTGCTCATTTTCCTCCTGGTCGGGGCAGATGTCGGGGCAGGCGCTGCTATTGTGACTGTATCAGGATCGAGCACAGTCATGCCATTTGCGGAGCTTGCTGCTGAGGAATTCAATATGATGCAGGACAACTACACTGTGAATGTGAAATCCGGCGGCAGCGGCGTGGGCATAGTGGACGTCGCAGAAGGTAGGTCGGATATAGCTATGACCTCCAGGGAGATCAAGCTCCAGGAGAAGCAGAGATATGAGACGCCTACAATTAGTTTTATAGAGCAGCCGGTAGCTTTCGATGCAATCTGTCTGGTTGTGAGCGAGGAGGTTTACGACTCAGGGATAGCATCACTGACCAGGGATGAGGTCAGGCGCATTTACTCAGGGAGCATATCCAACTGGGCTATATTGGGCGGGCCGGACGCTGAGATCTTTGCCATAGGCAGGAGACCAGGATCAGGCACCAGGGACACCTTCAATGAGGTCATCATGGGAAGTCGGGAGGCTGAGACTCCGGGTGTGGCCTACGACAGCGGAGAGAGCTCCGAGGTCAAGTTCAGCACTCGGAGGAGCGAGAATGCCATCGGCTACATGGGATACAGCTTCGTCATGACCGGGGATGCGAGGGTGCTATCTCTGGATGGGGTCGCGCCGACCATCGATAATATCAAGAACGGCACCTATCCCCTGGCTAGGAGCCTCTACTTCGTCACACTGGGCCAGCCCTCTACC
>JBFYLF010000193.1:0-4100 GCA_041305505.1 Methanothrix sp.
TTCCTGATTGTGGCCGTCCTGGGATTGCTCTCCAGCGTGATCACAGCCATCATCGCCTCTCTGCTCCTGGTGGAGCTCATGAACTGCATGCCATTCGACAGGCAGACCAAGATCAATCTGGTAATCATCGCCTGCTTCTCCATTGGCCTTGGCGCAGTTCTTACCCCCGTGGGCGAGCCGCTCTCTACAATTGCCATCACAAAGCTGCAGGGAGAGCCTTACCATGCTGCATTCTTCTTCCTATTCAACCAGTTGGCCATTTACATAATACCTGGCTGTCTGGCCATGGGCCTGTTGGCCATGTTCTTTACCGGCAAAGCCAAGGCCATGGAATGCAAGGTGAGTGCAGAAGAGGACGGCGGACTGAGAGATGTGGTTATCCGGGCGATCAAGGTCTATGTATTCGTCATGGCCCTGCTGCTTTTAGGCGGCGGCATGAAGGTGGTCATAGACAAGTACGTCCTCGGCATATCCCCGGAGATACTTTATTGGGTGAACATGGTTTCCGCAATCCTGGATAATGCTACTCTGACCGCCGCTGAGATCAGCCCGGCCATGAGCATGGTGCAGATTCAGGCGGTTCTCATGGGCTTGCTCATATCAGGAGGCATGCTGATTCCCGGCAACATCCCCAACATCATCTCTGCCGGAAAGCTCGGCATCTCCAGCAAGGAATGGGCAAAGCTGGGAGTTCCCCTGGGGCTCATCCTGATGGCGATATACTTCGTGTGGATCTTCTACATACCATTCCACATTGAGTTTCATTTCTGATGGCGATGAGAGAGTCTCATCGCCCAACCTTTTTCTCACTTTTTTCCTCAAGAATACCTGCATAATTTAAATGCCTCCAATACATAGCTGAGACATAGCTGCAAGGCGAGGGCGGAGGTCTATGCCAAGCACCAGGTACACAAGGATAGAGATAACCGAAGAGGCCTACATGGGCCTGGAGGCGGAGGCGGTATTGCGGGGAATGACACTCAAGAAGCTGGCATCAGATCTGATCTTAAGGAGCATATCTGCAAAGGCCCTCGAATTCGTGAAGCAAGCTCAAACTCCTGCCTCTAGCCCCACGGTGCTGAAAGAAATGGAGAATTTTAAACAATCAGACCATGAGAGCCCCAAGATATCTAAAAACAAGGCGGCTATTGAGCGGATTAAGGAGCTATGGTCTCAGGAGCCCAGGCCCTCGCAGAGGGAGATTGCCAGGATAATCAATTACCCAGCATCATCAACCAAATATCAGATCAAGGCCATGCTGGAGAGAGAGGAGCTGAAGCCGTAAATCCGTAAATCTCTTCATTTCCTGATGCATTTCATATAGATCCTGTATCCCAGGAGGTTGAGCAGATCAGGGTATCTCGGGAAAGCTCAGCCATTTAGTTGGGCCATAACCCTACGAGGCCATTGAGGTGAGATGAGAATTGATATGAGAATTATTAATAGTTCGCCAGGGAGATATTTTAGGGCTTAGAAAGTAATCCAATTCCCGGTCGCATGAAAATTTGCCCCCCATGGTAGTGGAGAGGTGTGAGGTGGAGAGCAGATGGTTATGCACTCGAAGAGACAGAATAAGGAGCTGCAGGCGATCGCAGAGAGGGTGATGCAGGAGCTGGAGGGCATCATCAGAGCAATGCAAAAAGCTTCTGAGCAGATCTCATCAGGCAAGGCCGCTTCGGAGATAGATGATGCTGGCTATCATCTCTATCTGGCCAGAAGGGATCCTCAGGACAGAGGCAGCCGACCGGAGGCAGTCCTTTGCACACTGGATTATGAAGAGTATTTCGAGATCCTCGAAAGGGCGGCGGAGCAGTCCGGCCTATGCCTGGAGGATGAGACCAAGCTCGATGTCCTCCTGCCCGAGGCGGAGTTCGAGGAGAACATGGTCACAGGGGGCTTTGAAAAGTACAAGGGCCTGTTGGTCGAGCAGCATAACCAGTGCCTCGAGGAGCTGATGATCGCCGTCTGCTATCGTCTTCAGAAGAGGGGCTTTGCCGTGGCCTGCGTTCCGGATGAGGATGTGATACTCTATCTGCCTCTGGAGCCAGGGCCAAAGCTTTGAGGTTCTAAAATGACTGTCATGACGATATCCGGGCCCCTGGCAGTCTTCGCCTACTTTGTGATCTTCGCCCTGGTGCACAGCCTGCTCGCAGACCCAAGATTTAAGAGAAGGGCAGGGTCTTCATTTCCGCGTTTCATGGGTTCATTTGGTCGCTGGCAGAGGCTCGCCTACAACCTGCTCGCCGTGATCATGATCCTGCCATTTCTCTTGATACTGATCTTTCTTCCGGGAAGAACTCTTTACCTGATACCATCTCCCTGGAGCTATCTGATGATCTGCTGCCAGGCAATCCTCTCTGCAGGCCTGATCATGGTGCTCTTGCAGACTGGAGCTGCATCATTTCTTGGCGTCTGCAGGCTTGCCGGGAAGGACGAACGCGGGCGGCTGGTGACGACGGGCTTTTATGCCCTCACCAGAAACCCTCTCTTCCTACTGGCCGACCTGTTCTTGTGGCTTATGCCGCTCATGACGGAGAGCCTGCTGGCCTTCAACATCCTGGCCACAGCTTACTTCTATTTGGGAGCTCTTCATGAGGAGAAGACGCTGAAAGAAGAGTTTGGAGTGGAGTATGAGGAATACCGCAGACGTGTTCCCATGTTCCTGCCAAGGCTCTCTGAAATCAGAAAGCAGATAAATAATGGCGGCAATAATAACGGCAATAATAGCGGCATCGGCCAGCAAGGGAGGCAGATTTGATGAAATCAGGAGGCTGCATCAAGCGCATAGAACTTCACGCCGGATGGTGCCTGCCGCTCTTTCTTATGCTCTTGATATGTCAACACGCCTTCGCACTCGAAGAGGGGGCTCCAGTCCCTCCGGAGGAGTTCGGGGACGACTACTACAAGGTTTACGGAACGCCCAATCTGACTCTCTCCCTCGATCGCTCATATATCGATCAGGGCGAAGAGGCGTCCTTATTCCTGACGATCACCAATAGAGGAAGAGTCACGGCCTTCGAGGTGAACGAGGAGCCGGCAGCTGGGAAAAGGGAGGAGGCTCTAGCTGCTCAGAGGGAGCTGGAGCTGGAAAAGCTGAGGACAGTTGCCCAGGATGTCTCTGTTTATCTTTGGGCCGAGAACGAGAGCGCCATAGATGTCAAGAGGTCCGCGGCCTTCCCAGGAAGCATCCGTGACGGCCAGACATCAGCTCGACTTGAGTTTCCTATAGAGGCCTACAAAAACGCTGAGCCGGGGAAATACAGACTTTACGCTGCGCTAAATTACACCTACCAAAAGGATGTGGCTGTGAAGGGTGACGAGGACCGGCCCGAGAGCCCGGACGTCTACTACTGGTACGATGGCCTCAGCCAGACCATCCCCCTCAGTCTGATTGTGCAGAGGAGAAGCGGAGCGGAGTTTGAGATACTCGATGTCATCCCGGCAGCGTTTGAGCCCGGATCGGATGACAATGTTGTCCGGGTCCGGATAAAAAATACCGGCCATGACGAAGCCAGAGACCTTGTGGCGAGGCTTCGGCCCGAGAGCGGCATCTATGTGAGCGTGGATCAGTCGCCCGTTCAGATCCTTCAGCCCGGCGAGGAGGCGGAGCTTCTCTACAGACTGGATGTCTCCAAGGATGCAGTGCCCGGCAAGAGATACCAGCTCAGGGTTTTGTTTGATTTCTCGGATAGCTACAGGGATGACCTCTCTGATTCGGAGAATGCCTACATAGAGATAGAGCCGGATGGCAGCGCGCTTCCGACTGTTGCTATCGCAATTATCCTGCTTCTGGCCGCCGCTCTGCTCATCTTAGTTGGGAGAAGGTCCCGGAGAGGATAGGATAAAATGGCGGGCAATAAGGGGCCGGCGATCTCTGCACGGGGCGCGCTCAAGCTCTTCGGGCAGATGAGGGCGCTCGACGATCTGACTGTGGACATCCCCTCGGGCGTGACGTACTGCCTGCTCGGTGCGAACGGCTCCGGCAAGACCACATTCATTCGGGCAGCAGTCGGGCTGCTCAAGCTTGACGGCGGCTTCCTGGAGGTGCTGGGCCGGCCAGTCTCAGAGGTGCGGGAGAGCTATTCGGATATAGGCTACAT
>JBFYLF010000194.1:0-2892 GCA_041305505.1 Methanothrix sp.
GCACATATCTTCACGGCCTCTTCGACAACCACAACTTCCGAACTGCTTTTCTCGACTTCCTCCGCAGCCGGAAGAAGAATCAGAGCGGTGAGAGCGAGAGCGTCCTCTCCGAGGTGGAGGCCATGCGCTCAGAGGGAAGGGCGGCAGAATCAGACGGCTTTGCCAAACTCGCAAGGGCAACTGAATCTCACCTGGATATGAAGAGGATCTGGCAGATGCTCGAACTTGATTAGGCAAACGCCCGAGGCTTTCAAAATCCTTTTTATCCGGCATGACCTATCCGCCATTTCGATGAAACTCGGGGTGCTGTTCTCCGGAGGCAAGGACTCGGTCTTTGCCTGCCGCCTGGCAATGGAAAGAGACGAGGTTGCCTGCCTGATAACAATCGTCTCAAAGAACCCCGACAGCTACATGTTTCATACCCCAAACATCCGCCGCACAGACATTCAGGCTCAGGCTATGGATATTCCCATCCTGGTCTGGCCGACGGATGGCAGAGAAGAGGAGGAGCTCTCGGACCTGGCCGCCGCAATTTCAGCAGCCAGTGATCGATACAGCATCGAGGGGGTTGTGACCGGGGCCATAGAGTCCGTCTATCAGGCGGCCAGGGTCCAGAGGATCTGCCGCGACCAAGGGTTATGGTGCTGCTCACCGCTCTGGCAGACGAATCAGATCGATTACCTGCGCCTTCTGCTAAAGGAGGGATTCCTTGTCATCATCTCCGGCGTCTATGCCTACCCCTTCGACGAATCATGGCTTGGCGCCCCTCTGACTGAAGAGCGAATACAAAGTCTCGAATCTCTCCAGAAGAGGTACAAGATCAACCCATCCGGGGAGGGCGGGGAGCTTGAGACCTTCGTCCTGGACGGTCCCATATTTCATAAGAGAATCGAGATCCTGAAGGCATCCAGAGTCTATGCAAACTACCGTGGCCGCTTGATCATAGAAGAGCTTCACCTGGCTGAAAAGACAGGTCAAAAGTGCATTCTCGGGCCATCTCATCTTCGTTCAGTTATCTCTGTAAACGACGGCTCTCCAAACGAGCCGGCCCGGCATGGCGGAGGATGCATCCTACTGGTCGATCTATCCTTTGCCAGGGATTCCTTGTTCAAGCTTGAATTCGTCCATCCCATAAGAGACGCACTGAAAGATCTGGGCCATTGCTCTGATATACTTCATTACTCAGAGGTCACGCCCCGGGATTTGGCCAGCCATGACAGGGTCATCCTCTGTGGAACGGCCTTGAAGGACGATGGCTATGCCAGGAGTCTCAAGTCCTTCGCCTGGGTAAAGGGCTTTGAGAAGCCCCTGCTGGGCATATGCGCAGGAATGCAGGTCATCTCTGCCGTCTACGGCGGATCGATAGTTCCAGGCCCTGACATCGGCCTTAAAGAGATTGAGATCCTGCAAAGCAGCCCACTGCTCGGCGAGCCTCGCGTCATTGAGGGCTACCATCTTCATAACAGCAGCGCAACCCTCCCGCAAGGCTTTGTGCTACTAGCCGGAAGGAGCAATTCAGCCGAAGCCTTCCGACACCCCACCCGTCCCACATTCGCAGTCATATTTCATCCGGAGGTCAGGAACCGCTGGATACTTGAGCGCTTCGTCAATCTTTCCCAGAGCCACTGACATCTCCGTTCGCATCGCCATCCAGGCGCACCATCCCGGAAGGCCATTTCCTACGAAACCGATTTATGTAATGAATCCTCACTATCAAACCGTCATGCAAGACTACTCCCTCAATCAGTTTTTGGAACTTGCCGGGACGCCTCCCCTGGACATTGAGATCTGCGATGTGACACTTCGCGATGGCGAGCAGATGCCGGGAGTTGTCTTTAGGGCTGATGAGAAGCTGGATATTGCTCTGAGGCTCGATGAGATCGGAGTGGATGTTATAGAGGCTGGCTTCCCGGTGGTCTCAGCCGCAGAGATGAATGCCGTGAGAGAGGTCTGCAATCTGGGGCTTGATGCCAGGATCTCGGCCCTCTCAAGGTCGGTAAAGAAGGATGTCGACGCTGCTGTGGATTGCGGCGTGGATATGATCAGCGTCTTCATAGCAACATCTGAACTTCATCTCAAGCACAAGCTGCACATGAGCTGCCCTGAGGCAATATCCTGCGCCCTGCAGACTGTGGAGTACGCCAAGGATCACGGCCTGATTGTGCGCTTCTCTGCTGAAGACGCCACGCGCACAGATTTTGATATCTTAAAGAAGCTTTACAAGAAGGCTGAGGAGTATCATGCCGACTACATCTCCGTCGCAGACACCGTTGGGATAATGAATCCGCGAACGACCTATTACATGATATCCGAGCTGAAAAAGGCAGTCAAGATCCCCATATGCATGCACTGCCATGACGACCTGGGCCTCGCCCTGGCCAATACCCTGGCAGGAGCTGAGGCCGGGGCCAAGCAGCTTCACACAACCGTGAACGGCATTGGTGAGCGCAGCGGCAACACGCCTTTAGAAGAGCTGCTGGTGGCATTAAGGCTGCATTACGGCCTGGGATCTTACGATCTGACAAAAGTAAAGGACCTCTCGAAGCTCGTTGAGACCTACTCAGGAGTGCCCGTATCAAGAAATAAGGCGGTAGTGGGGACCAATGCCTTTGCCCACGAGTCGGGCATCCACGTTGCCGCAGTCCTGGAGGAGCCCAGGACCTATGAGCTGTACTCGCCTGAGATGGTAGGCGCGGCGAGGCATATCATCATAGGCAAGCACACCGGGTCCAAAGCTCTGAAATATATCACCCAGAGGATGGGCTACTATCTGAAGGACGAGGAGCTGTGCGACCTCTCCGATCGGGTTAAGATGTGCAGCGAGTTCAAGCATGCCATAAACTGCGAGGAGCTGCGAAAGCTCATACTGAATATGGAGAACATCGAGGTCAT
>JBFYLF010000195.1:0-5215 GCA_041305505.1 Methanothrix sp.
TGAGCATATTGCACTTCCAGGATCACAGGCCTGAGAGGAATTTCTCCATTCGGTCCAGGGCCTCGATAAGCTCCTCACGTGAGGTTGCATAGCTGCATCGCAGGAACCCTTCGCCGCTCTGCCCGAAGACTCCTCCAGGAACCACGGCTACCTTCTGCTCCTTTAGCAGCCGTTCTGCGAATTGCTCTGATGTGAGCCCCCAGGATTTAACAGAGGGGAAGGCATAAAAGGCCCCTTTTGGCTCGAAGCAGTCAAGGCCTATCCTGTTCAGGCCCGAGACGAACATCCTGCGACGCAAGTTGTACTCGTGTCTCATATGCAGCATCTCCTCATCGCCCTTCTGCATAGCCTCAAGAGCAGCCACCTGTGCCATTGTGGGAGCACAGAGCATGGTGTACTGATGAATCTTCGTCATAGCCCCCACCAGTGCCGGATCTCCCAGAGCATAGCCTACGCGCCATCCTGTCATGGCATGAGACTTCGAGAGGCCGTTTAGGATTATCGTCCTCTCCTGCATTCCCTCAAGCTCTGCAAAGCTCACATGGCTTCCTGTGTAGCTCAACTTTGCATAGACCTCATCGGATATGACAAGCAGATCATTCTCAATGACCACATCAGCCAGATCCTCGAGGTCCGAGCGGGTCATGATGGCTCCGGTTGGATTGTTCGGGTAGCTGAGCAGAAGGGCACGGCTCTTTTCTGTAACAGCCGCGGCCACATCCTCAGGCTGGAGCCGAAACTCATCCTCAAGCCTCGTCGGAACCGTCCTTGCCGTCGCGCCAGTTAGCTGTATATCAGGCGTGTAAGCCACATAACATGGCTCTGGAACAATCGCCTCGTCTCCTGGGTTGAGAGTGGCCCGGAAAGCCAGATCAACTGCCTCGCTCACCCCCGTCGTGATCAGTATCTGCTCAGCGGGATCGTAATCAAGCCCCATTTCGCACCGGACGCTGTCGCATATGGCCTCTCGCAGCTCCGGCATTCCCTTGTTGGATGTGTAGTGGGTGTTCCCGGATTCCAAAGAATAGATGCAGGCCTCGCGAACATGCCATGGTGTCACGAAATCCGGCTCCCCGACGCCCAAAGAAATAGCCCCCTTCATCTCGCTCACCAGATCGAAGAATTTCCGGATTCCCGAGGGAGGCATATCTCTCACCACCCTGTTCAGATGGCCTTCCGCACTCCAGGCGGGAACGCTTTTCAGGCCCAGTCTCTGCTTCATGGTGTTATCACCAATCTCTGGGGCTTGGACTTCTCTGTGAGGATCACGCCGTGCTCCTTGTAGCTCTTGAGAATGAAGTGAGTGCAGGTAGATTGGACACCTTCGAGCGGGGCGATCTTCTCGGCTACGAAATAAGCAATATCCTTCATGGAATTGCCCCGGACTGTGACTGATAGATCGTGATCTCCTGAGATCAGCCGAACAGATTCCACCTCTGAGAAGTTGGCGATCCTCTCTGCAACGGCATCATACCCGGTCTTGCGCTGCAATGCCACCTTCAGCTCAAGGACGGCAAAGACATAGCTCTTGTCGAGCTTCTCCCAGTTGATCAGTGTGATGTATTTTCTTATCACACCGGCATCCTCCAGCTCCTTGATCTCCGACATGACATCGGCTTCTGGCCTGCCCAGCAGCGCCGCGATCTCAGAAGGGGTTGCCTTGGCGTTCTCAGAGAGGATCTCCAAAATCTCGTTCATTAAATTCTGTATTTACCCCCTTCATTCAATTATAGGCTTTGCGCTCACCCCGCTAATATGCACCGGGATATACAATCGAAAGTTATTAATACTCTTATTACAACTGTATTAATATGAAACAGATGAAATGTCCTAAATGCCATTATACTTGGGAGACAAGGGTGAGCAAACCCAAAGCCTGCCCCAGATGCAAGACTAGGCTTGATATCAAGAAGGCGAGGAGGGCCTGACAGAAATATTATAATTCTTTCCAATTGCTATCATCCCCCCTGAGACTGCACCCTTTTCTCTCCGCCGATGGCACCCTCCTCCTTGTTGGGAAAGGGGTTAATCTCAGGGGATCTTCTACTTAGGGGCTCGTTCCCGCATATGCCAGCTCTTCAAAAAAGAAATCATAACGAAAAAGCCGGGAACAAAGGACAGCCTTTCAAGAAGAGAGAAAGCCCCGAGCGTGATTCGAACACGCGACCTATTGATTACAAGTCAATCGCTCTGGACCAGCTGAGCTACCGAGGCGCTGGTTTCGAGTATTTTCCATCTTTACTTAAAGGCTTTGCCCCTTCAACTCTCGACGAAAGATGTCTCTCCCAGCCTCGGAGGAGAGAATAATCAGTCCCTGGATGGCGGGAGTCAAATTCGGAGAGCAGCCTCTTTGCCTGATTGAAAAGTTCATCTCCGCAGCTCTGCAGATCAGCAAGGCCGCGAAGATCCTCCAGGATAGCATAGAGTCGAACCTCCCGTTTAGGGATACGCGCCAGAGGTTTGATCCAGTGCACATCATACCTCTCCAGTTCACGGGGGCCGATGTTCCCCCTCAAGTATCTCAGGAATATCTCCAGCGCCTCGTCGTCCAGGTCCCGGGCAGTGGCGATGATGCCGGCCTCGCACTCTATCGCAGACGAGAGCAGCATGCTCCTCCTTGCTTCGAGCCCTCCGACGGCAGATGGCACCTGATTGTCGAGATCCGCCAGATTCTTTATCTGCACTGGAATCTCCAGCAGCTCTGCCTGCCTGCAAGCCTCCGCTGCTGCGCTGCTCCCTCTGGCACCCTCATCGATGACCACGGCCAGGAGGTCTATGTCCCTTCGCAAAAAGAATGTGTTCTTGAGAATTGAGGCCAGGGCGACGCTATTTCGCCCGCCGTCCAGTTCAATTATGATCCTGGCGCTCTTGCCGATTCTGCGAAGAGCCTCCCTGACCTTGCGGAGGACATCCTGCTGCAAGTGCGCCCTGCATAATCTCATTCCAGAGTATTTCTGATAGATAACTGCCCTGTGCGGGCATTTGTCGCAGCGTGACAGAATAGATCGCCTCTCAACAGTTTTTGTTTTTGCATCTCTCATGTTATCAGGTTATCTTGAAGCGGAGCAGCGCAGCCACTCCCCCAAGGGCGCGAAGCCTATCTCCCGGCTCGAACTCAGAGCTGAATATGACAACCTTCCCCCTTGCCGCTGCCACATCGCGCATGATCTCCTCAAGCGATCCGCGCCGGGCGTGCTCGTCAAGGACCAGAAGCGTCTCGACCGCCCCAAAGTTCTTGGCGGACTCAACCTCTTTTATGCCATAAGCAGCCCTGCCGTCGGTCGCAATCTCCCGAAATAGATCCTCTATAAGCTTTGCCTCTCTTGCAATCCTGCTGGACTCGATGACGCTCTTTACCGCCCCCCGGCGCAGTACCTCCTGAAAGCCCGACCTTCCTATGGATGATGTATCATCCATGGCTATCCTCTTGGCCAGATCCGGGAGGCTGGAGTCGATCACCTTCTTGAGATCCTCTTTGGTGAAGCCGGGGCCGGCCAGGATCACCTCAGCGCCCTCCTGGGAAGTCTTGTCAATGGCCGCTGCCGCCTCACGCAAGAATCCGGAGCGTGTGTCCTCGCCGCTTCCCTTGCCGCTTCCCTGCCGCAGTTCCGCCGCCATCTGCACCCCGAACTGGCGGAGCACCCCTATGGTGGCCTCACCCTCCTCGATCAGGGCGATGACGACTTTCGGCCTCTGGGACTCGGCCACCGCCTCCTCTATGCGCGCCAGGATGTCCGGCCTCCAGTGGTATTTGAGGATGGATAGATCAGTTCCGACCTCGATATTCAGAGTATGATACTGGCCTACATCCATGCCAGACTTGATGATGCCGTGGAGGCGAAGCCAGTTGGAGTACATGTGAAACTCTATTTCCTCCACCTTAACCCCCAGGCGCACGGTCTTTCTCTCCATCTTCTCAGGGCGCGCCTTGTCGGCTATGGCTGGAATCTTTCTGTGAGTCAGGGCAAATACCAGGTCGCCACGCGAGATAATATGCTGCAAGTGCCACAGATCATCCAGCGACTCGGGAAGCAGGGCGATCTCACCCTCATCGCCTCGCAGATTCTTCTTCAGGACGCGCATAAGGGATATCATCTAATCAAAAGGCTTAAATCATTGTGCATCCAGGGTGGAGGTCGAGCCGCCATATCTCAGTTGGTAGAGAGTCTGGCTGTTAATTGTCTTCAAGCAGCAACCAGAATGTCACAGGTTCGAGCCCTGTTGGCGGCGCATTACTTCTGGGCCTGTAGCTTAGTCCGGTTAGAGCGCTCGGCTCATAACCGAGTGGCCGCCGGTTCAAATCCGGCCAGGCCCATGCTGGCAAACATTGCCTCCCCAGAATATCTCCCAGCCATCTTTCTAAATATTTCAAAAAGTATTTATCGCTGAAATTGGATATTACCTATCTACTTTCATTCAATTTTAGATCATTCGTCCTGGATCAGAAGAAGGTGAACACAATGAACAAAGTCAGGAAAATCGTTACGATAATACTGATCGCCATTGTCTTGTTGGTCGTTCTTCCCTTGACCATTGCCTCCATCCTCTACTCACCAGAGTATGTGCAGCGATGCGTATTCTGGGGCGCGTCCGACGTCTATGATTACCAGAAGTTCCCCAATAGGACAGTTCAGGCCGGATCGGATCCTTTCTTTTTCCGGCAGGGCTCGCCGGAGGATGAGGCTCGCATTCACTCAATGCTTCAAAGCGCTCTTGGGATAGAAGATCCGGATTCAGCCATGGAAGCATGCAGAACTCAGGCATTCATCGTCATCCAGAACGATACCATCCTCTATGAACGATACTTCAATGGCGCTAGAAGGGAGGGCATAGTCACCTCATTCTCAATGGCCAAGTCTTTCACCTCAGCCCTTGTGGGAATCGCCCTGGCAGAGGGCTATATAGAGAGCGTGAACGATCCCGTCACCAAATATCTGCCCGAGCTGGCCGCCCGCGATCCCCGCTTCTCCAATATCACTCTTCGCCACCTGCTCATGATGTCATCTGGCCTGCAATTCACCCCGGAGGACTCTCCAATATTCGTTGACGATATATTCTCAGACAGTTCCCTGGCCTATTACTATCCTAACCTGCGAGAGCTGGCCCTGGAGAATACCCGCATCATCGAGCCACCAGGGCAGCATTTCCTCTACAACAACTACAATCTCCAGCTCATAGGAATGGTTCTGGAGAGGGCCACCGGCCAGAATGTCTC
>JBFYLF010000196.1:0-2857 GCA_041305505.1 Methanothrix sp.
GGGAGAGGACCCGGATGGAGATAGGGTGCGCTACACATTCGATTGGGGAGACGGATCGCTAACAACTACGGACTGGACGGAAAGCGGCGGGGAGATGAGCTGCAGCCATGCTTGGGATAGGGCCGGGTCTTATCCGGTGAGGGCAAGGGCCTGCGACTTCAGAGGTGATTATTCCGGATGGTCCGGGCCCCTAACAATCACAGTCAACACGCCGCCCCTCAGGCCTGATCCGCCGTCGGGTCCTCGATCTGGCCGCGCGCTGGCCCCCTGCGTCTTCCAGGCATATGCGACTGATCCTGATGGGGATTCTCTGAATTACACATTCGACTGGGGAGACGGAACTTCAGATGCGTTAGGCCCATTAGGCTGCGGCATCAATGCAAGCGCAAATCATGCCTGGAGCAGCCCCGGGATCTACCAGATCCGGGTCGATGCCCGTGACAGGATGGACGGAAACAGATCTCTGGAGATCAGCATAAGCATAGCCGCAAATGAGCAGCCGGACATGCCAAGGGATCTTTATGGCCCGAGGTCGGGATACACAGGTATTGTCCATACATTTTTTTCATTTGCCAGGGACCCGGATGGCGACAATGTGAGGTTCTTGCTGGACTGGGGAGACGGGACCAATTTCGAGACAGGTCTTATCCGATCAGGATCTCTGGAAAATGCATCCCATACCTGGAGCCGACCTGGAGAGTATCGCGTCAGAGCCTCTGCCATAGACTGCTGGGGCGCACCATCTGAGTGGACACAGCCTTTTGTGGTTGTCATAAGTCCCAATGATCCGCCCGAGCCGCCTGCCAGGCCATTGGGCCCTGGGGAAGGGATTTGCTCGATATCACATGAATACCTCACCTCAGCCATAGATCCAGACGGAGATCCTGTGAAATATGTCTTCGATTGGGGAGACGGAACTACCTCATGGACCGGCATAGAGTTTCTGGATTCAGGAGAGGAGAAGGCTGCATCTCACAAATGGAGAGCGCCTGGTGTCTATCAGATAAAGGCTGCTGCGTTGGATGATAAGGGCTCGATTTCAGAATGGTCCGGGACGCTTTTCGTGAAGATGGAATAAAAAATTAGACAATCGCCGAGAGTGGGCGATTGGGCGATGATGCAGGCAGTACTGAATTTCAGTGCTCAATTGCACAGGTCTTGACGGCACGGCGGCATCTCATTCGCGCATAGCCATTTTAATGCTGCGCCAAGAATCACCGTTTTTCGCTTCGGTTTCCATGGCGGGCAGGCTGCAATCCTTTTATCCATTCTCCTGGGAAGATACGATCTTAACTGTATTCTCAGCCTGGCTGTTATGCATACCTACTGCACGCTGATCGCCCAGATCAATATTCTCCAGTGTCTCTCCATCAGGGCAGCAGACAGTTGTTATGCAGATCGTCTTGACCGTGTCTGAGGCGGTCCGTTCAATTTCTTTTCTGCATGGATCTGTGGCCCTTACAATTGCAGTGTTAACTATATCATCGCATAGATCTCTTTGAACCACTGTGTAAGATCCCTTATATATCCAGACCTCATCGGGATTGAGCACACGATCGCCGTTTTCATCTCCTGAGACGTAGCGAGTATCTTTTATCATAACGTCTTCGAGGGAAACGTTGGTCAGATTCACATCTCCTGTGTTCTCCACATAGAAGGCGTAGTTTATGGTATCTCCAGGAAAAACCTTGACCTTATCTTTATCTGAAGTCTTATAGAGAGTGATGTTGGCATCGTAGACAATTTTAACCGTTGACTTGCTGGCAGAATCGACCAATTTGTTGCATGGATCGATAGCCATTGCTGTGACGTTGTTTTCAATGCATGAACATATGTCGGCTTCTTTCACAGTATAATTGGCCGTGTATGTCCGGGTCTCCCCCGGTGCCAGTAGATCCTGGCAGCATGCAATTGAGGTCAATGAGATCATGACAATAAAAAATATGGATGTTCTCATGATCTCACTCCGAAGCATCAATTCTGCCAAGCTTGTCGTCTTCAATGCTCAAATTGCTCAGATTTACATTTCCTGTATTTGTGACCTCATATGTGTAATTTATCACATCACCTATCTTTGCAGCTGTCAAATCTGCTCTCTTTTCGATTTTGATCGCTGCTGTGTAGTTTGTGGGAACACTCCAGTTCGCTGTGGCATTGATATCATTGCCGCAGGGATCTGTAGCGTTAGCGCGGGCTATGTTTGTGATATCTCCGCATATGTCGCGCTCGGTTACAATGTATCTTGCATTGTAGGTCCGATTTTCTCCCGGCTCCAGAGATGCTATCTGATCACTTAAGCCCAGCTTTTGGTCGATGACATTGACAAGGTAGAGGGTGAGATTTCCTATGTTCTCTACCACTATGGTATAATTGATCGCCTGGCTCACATTTGCTGGATTTTTGGGTGAAGGGCCAAAGTTCGCAGACTTGTTTATCCTGAGGGCTGCTCCGCAGCACATGGTGTTCAAGAAGTCTATGCCACTTAAATTGCTGCAGTTCAATGTGGCATTCTTGCAGGCAGGAGTCAGTGCAAACCAACCATCTGGAACCGTCTCACAGACCATGTAGGCGCCTGGCACGAGGCCGCAGAACCGGTAATATCCTGTCTCATTGGTCGAATTTGTGGCAACCAGCCCACTGCTGTTTGAGAGAGCAATCTTCCAGGCAGGCAGTCCGAAGCTGCTGCATTGGTCGGTCTTCCGGCCGCTGATGCACAAGAGCTTCTGATTGGTGAAGTTCTGGTTCGTCAGGTTAGCTGTGCAGCTAAGGTCGACCCTGATGTCAGGCGGAACAGATGGTGACCATCCTTCCTGGACAGTCTCGCTGAGGTTGTATCCTCCCGGCATCAGTCCGCAGA
>JBFYLF010000197.1:0-2850 GCA_041305505.1 Methanothrix sp.
GTGTAATTGCAATTTCCGTTGCCCTCGTGTTGCAGGCACTGATGTTCGGCGATGGAGGAATTACAGCTATCGCAGCCAACTGCTTCAATATGGCTGTGGTAATGCCCTTTGTTGCATATTATCTCTACAAGCTCATAAGCGCTAGCACAGAAATTACCTCTTCGAGGAGAGTTATAGCCGCGGCCGTAGCTGGCTACATCTCACTAACAATGGCCGCAGCGTTCACGGGTTTTGAATTCGGAATTCAGCCGATGCTGCATTACACGGCCGAAGGGGTGCCTCTCTATATGCCCTACTCGCTGAACGTGGCGGTTCCGGCCATGGTGTTGGAGCATGCACTTGGATTTGGAATCCTTGAGGCGTTAGTTACGGCGTTGATCTTTGCTTATATCCAGAGGACTGATACGTCTCTGCTTTACGGCGAGCAGTCAGCTCGTCAGAAGAAGATGAAGAGAGCTAGCACAGCGTGAGGTGGGACAATGGATAAAACAATAAAAAATTTAGCCATCGGCCTAGTTGCGCTGATCATTCTGGCGCCTTTGGGGCTCTTAGCAGTCGGAGAGACATTCGGCGAGTGGTCCAATGAGGAGGTAGAGGAGAAGCTCGGTTTTGTACCCACCGGATTAGAGGGCCTTTCATCTCTTTGGAGTGCGCCTATGCCCGATTATGCCCTTCCTGGCAGCGGAGATTCGATGACGTCGGCATCCATAGCTTACATCTTGTCTGCAGTTATCGGTGTTGTTATCTGTGGTGGCCTGCTTTATATAGTAGGAAAGAAGGTTGCCAGAGACTAACACCTTTTTTCAATTTTTGGTTACGAACAATCCATCAAAAGGATTGAGTCATTTGATTAGCAGAGTATCTCCATCTGACTGCCACCATCAATAGGGGGGCAAAAAGCTACATCTTATAAAGGGGAAGCCTTATTTGCAGGCTGCATAATCTGGACCAATTCAGTCTTTCGGCAGGCATGAGTTTATGGGCAGTGCAATTGCCGGATAAGAGGACGATAGATGGCAACAATCGAGGAGCAGATCAAGGCGCTTGAAGAAGAGATCTTCAACACTCAGAAGAACAAAGCCACTGAGCATCATCTCGGGAAGATCAAGGCCAAGATCGCAAAGCTGAGGGCTCAGCAGGAGCTTCAGAAGATCAAGGGCGGCGGCGGAGGCAGAAGATATTACATCAAGAAGTCGGGAGATGCGACCGTTGCCCTCGTCGGCTTTCCGTCCGTGGGAAAGTCAAGCCTTCTCAACTATCTGACGGGCTCCAAATCAGAGGTTGCTGCCTACCAGTTCACAACCCTCGAGGTCATACCGGGAGTCATGAAGTACAAGGGAGCCGAGATTCAGATCCTGGATATGCCTGGAATCATCAAGGGGGCCGCCAGGGGCAAGGGCCGCGGAAGGGAGGTCATAACGGCAGCAAGAGCCGCAGACATTATTCTGCTGCTTGGTGACGTCTTCAACTACAGGCTGGACATCCTGGAGAGGGAGCTGTATGATGCCGGGATCAGGCTGGACAAGCAGCCCCCAAATATCCATATCACTCAGGAGAGAAAGGGCGGAATAATCGTCCGCAGCACAGTGACTCTCACTCACATGACCGATTTTGAGATCGCAGAGATCATAAGGGCCTACGGCATAGTCAATGCCAGCGTGACAGTCCGCGAGGACATCGATACGGACAGCCTCGTTGACTTTCTGGCAGGAAACAGGGTCTATATCCCGTCTGTTGTGGCGATAAACAAGTTCGATCTGAAATACGGTGATGTCGAGAGAAAGATCGAAGATGACCTGGGAAGAGACTATCTTCCGATCTCCTGCGCCACCACAATGGGTCTCGAGGAGCTAAAGGATCTCATATACGAGAAGCTGGGATTCATCAGAGTCTATCTAAAGCCAAAAGGGGGCAAAGCCGATCTCGAGGAGCCTCTGGTCCTCCTGGACGGCAGCAATGTCAAGTCGGTATGCGAGCACCTTCATCGAGATTTCGTCAATCTCTTCAGGTATGCCCTGGTCTGGGGGGATAGCGCGAAGTTTCCCGGACAGTCTGTCGGCCTAGAGCATGAGCTGAGAGACTGCGATATTCTCTCAATAGTCACAAAGAGAAGGTGAGCTTTCAGGTAGAAGGGCTGAGCCCTCTATCTCAGCCTCGTCTTCTCGCCCAGGATATTGATGAGGAGATACGACTGGCCGCGAATCTCCGGGAGCCTCTTTTTTGAGATGCAAGAACTCGGCAGTGGATCGCACGTTCGTCAGGGCAAAGGCATCTCTTAGGTTTAGATCGAATCTCACCTTTCCCGGATCGAATTCGACCGGCTTTTCCGGCTCGGGCATGTTCGGAGCTTATCTCTTTTATCGCAGCATGCAAAAGCTTTCGCCTCTGGCTCTTTTCGGGAAATGATTATATTTCAGACAGAGAAAGGAAATTGAGGTCGTCAATGCCGAAATCCTGTTCTCGCGATCTTAATCTGATGATCAGATAAGGATAATCATAATTACTCATGGGATTGTGGATACTTCATTAGGAGGGGATTATAGCGGAAGACTCGACTTCGTGTTCCTGGAAGGAGATTAAAGAGAGGTGGCCTGGCAAGTTTCTAGATGAAGAGAGGTTCATCTTCCAGCAGATTCGGCCCGGGAACAGGATATTCGTCGGGACGGGATGCGGCGAGCCCCAGCATCTCGTCAGATCCCTATTTGATTTCGCAAGGCAGCACCCCAAGGCGTTCCTGGACGCAGAGCTGATCAACATAGTAACCCTCGGAGTAGCCCCTTATGCAGACGAGAGGTTCAAGGATAACGTCCGGCTCAACTCCTTCTTCATAAGCGAGAGCACAAGGAGGGC
>JBFYLF010000197.1:2867-5250 GCA_041305505.1 Methanothrix sp.
GTGGCACTGATCCAGACCACTCTGCCGGAGCGCGAGGGAAGGATGAACCTCGGTGTGAGCGTGGACATAGTCCGGGCAGCAGTCGAGAAGGCCGAAATGGTCATAGCCCAGCCAAACTCCTTCATGCCGGCAGTTGATGGTGACGGCTGGATAAACATGGACGATGTCGACTTCATCATAGCAAAGGACGAGCCTTTGCAGGAGTACATCGAGCAGCCCCCGGGCGATGTCGCCAGGAAGATCGGAAGCTACGTATCCCGTATTGTTGACGACTGCTCAACCATTCAGGTCGGCTACGGCAGCATACCAAATGCAATCGTCGGGAGACTCTGCAATAAGGAGCACCTCGGCGTTCATACCGAGCTCTTTTGCGACGCAGTTGCGACTCTCATGGAAGAAGGCGTCGTGGACAACAGCAGAAAGAGCCTGCATCCGGGAAAGAGCATTGCGACCTTTTGCATGGGCAGAAAAGAGACATTTGATTTTCTGAAAAAGAATAGCGGCTCAATAGAGTTTCGGAGCATAGACTACACGAACAATCCCCTCGTCATAGCCAAAAACAGGAAGATGACTGCGATCAACAGTGCTCTCGAGGTCGATCTCACGGGCCAGGCTACGGCGGAGTCGCTGGGCCACAGCTTTTATAGCGGAATCGGCGGCCAGGCGGACTTCATGCGCGGCGCAGCCCTCGCAGAAGAGGGAAAGACAATCCTTGCCCTGCCGTCAACTGCGCAAAGAGCCGAACCTGCAAAGTCTGAAGAGGGCTCATCAAGAGGGCCTGTTGTATCCAGAATCGTGCCATTTTTGAGCGAGGGGGCAGGAGCGACCTTGACCCGAGGCGACATACACTATGTTGTCACCGAATACGGAATAGCCTATCTTCACGGCAAAAGCATTCGGGAGAGGGCCATGGACCTGATCTCCATCGCCCATCCGGCCTTTCGGCTCTGGCTGATTGAGGAGGCAAAGAGGCTTCATCTGGTTTATAGTGATCAGGCCTTCGTTCCGGGCATCAAGGGCGAGTATCCTGAGGACCTTGAGATCAGAAAGACGACCAACAAGGGCCTTCGTCTGCTCATGAGGCCTGTCAAGATCAGCGATGAGCCTATGCTCAAGGAGTTCTTTTACTCTCTATCGGATGAGAGCCTCTATCAGAGGTTCATCTCAGTTCGCAGGGACATTCCACACGAGACGCTCCAGAAGTATGTGGCGGTGGACTACTTCACAAAGATGGTCCTGGTTGCCCTTGTCGAGGAGGGCGGCCGGGAATCGATCTGCGGCCTGGGCCAGTATGGGATGAACAGCGACCTGTACACAGCCGAGGTGGCTCTGGTTGTCAGAGACGACTGCCAGAAGAAGGGAGTTGCCGGGGAGATGCTCAGCTATCTTACCTTTCTTGCAAAGAGGCAGGGGCTCCTGGGCTTCACGGCAGAGGTCCTGGCAGGAAATGATCCGGTCTTCAGGCTTTTCCGGAAGATGGGCTTTGTTGTGAGCAAGAGAAATGAGGATGGTGTCTATGAGATGAGGGCGATGTTCAGATGATAAACCTCGACGAACGCTGCGCCCTCAATCATCAAGAGATAGTGATTTTCAGAGCAGCTCAAGAGCCTGCCTTCCCGTCTGGCCGATCTTTAATCCTAGCTTCTCTGCTGCCGTATTGACCTCTTTGACTATGCCCTCCAGAAGATCATCGATATTGGAGATGGAGCTACCCCGTGCCGGGCGGACTTTCGCTGCCGGGTAGTCGAAGCTATTCAAGGCCATGACATCAAAAGCCCCGCAGCCGACCATTCCAATGTCTGTCGCCACATTGACCAGATTTACCCGCCCGAGCGGTATCACATATCCATCTGCCTTTTTGCCTTTGAGCTGAACGATTTTGTGTTCCATGAGATCCCTCTGCCTATCTGTATAATCTTCAATCATTTATTTGATGGTATCCGAGAATGGCGGTCTCCCGAAGATACTATTAAACCATAGAAGATACATCCTTGACGAAGTTGTGGTGATGATCAAGGATGTCAACCAAGGAGATTGAAGAGACTCGCGATAGAATAGCTGCATGGCTGGCCCAGGAGGGGCTCTTCAAGGAGCAGCTCTCTGAAGAGAACCTGCATTTCCAGATAGCCGCTGAGTATCCTGCCCGTTCCGGCAGGCATCTGTCTATCATTCAGCCTAAGAGCCACGAGGATATGATCGTCGTATTCAGCCGGATCAAGCTTGCAGATGCGCACCACCAGGCCATTTCTGCCATGCCGCCTAAAGAGAGGGAGCGGTTGATCTGGCAGATCCGCTATGACCTCTTATTCCAGGACTCGAGCTTTGAGATCGAGCCAGGTGGCGGGGAGATGAGAAGCATCCGTTTCATGCATGAGATCTACTA
>JBFYLF010000198.1:0-2849 GCA_041305505.1 Methanothrix sp.
GAATTAGATGGTGTATGGGCGACAGGCTGCACTGTTGAAGAGGCACGCAGGAATTTCATCGAGGCTCTTGAGAATTGGATCGCAGCGCATCTGCTGTGGAATCTGGCACTTCCTCCAACAGTTTAGCGATTTCTTCCGGGCTGGGGAGTTGTCCCTTAAGTTCATTAGGCAATTTCTTGACTATTCGATAGGTTGCGACGCCTATGGGCTTTATGGCATCGCTCAAGGCGTATTCAACGATAGTGCGTTTCTTCTCTTTGCAGAGGACGATGCCGATGGAGGGATTTTCGCCTTCCATGCGTACCTGCCTGTCCAGTGCGGTCAGGTAAAATTGCATCTTGCCGATGAATTCCGGCTGGAATTTTCCGACTTTGAGTTCGATGGCGACCAGGCAGTGCAGACGACGATGGTAGAGCAAAAGGTCGATGAAGTACTCCTCGTCCTCCACCTCTAACCGGAACTGGCTTCCAACAAAGGCGAAAAGGCCGCCCAAGGAGCGCAGAAAATCCTCGATGCGTCCGATGAGCGCCCGTTCCAACTCACGCTCGGAGTGTTTCTCGCCAAGTTCAAGAAAGTCGAAGGTGTATTCGTCCATGATGGCGAGCTTCGCCTGGGCGCGAAGCTCCGGTGTCAGCGCCCTGTCAAAATTGGTTTGGCCGAGAGTCATTTTTTCATAGCTCTGGTTTTCAATCTGGTGGATGAGGACGTTTTTCGACCAGCCGAACTTCTTTGTCATGCGGATGTAAAACTCTCGCTCCAGCGGGTCAGAACATCGCTCCAAAATAACGAGATTGTGGCTCCAGGCAATTTCTCGCACAAGCGGTGCGAGTCTTTCGGAGTCTTTGTAAGCCTCATAAAAGGACTTCATCCGCCAGAGGTTGGAAGCGGAAAATCCACTGATGCCTGGAAACTCAGACTGCAAATCGCCTGCCAATTGCTGGACAATCGATTTGCCCCAGGTTTCACCTGCCTGTCTCTGTACTATCATGCATCCGATATCCCAGTACAGGCCGACCAGTTCCTTATTGACCGCTTTGAGCGCTTGATATTGCGCGGTGCGGACACGCTCTTTTATTTCAGCCAATAGTGCTGCATAGTCGTTGATCTTCGGCTCAAGATCCAGGCTCATACCCCCAGCTCCTCGAAGTTCCCCTTGATGGTCGCCGCCAGCCGCGCCGCCTCGGCGTTGAGGTCCTCCAGCTCCACATGTATCTCCCGCATTGTCTCCTCGAAGTCGAAGTCCTCATCCACCTCCTCCGGGGAGACGCCCACATAGCGTCCCGGAGTCAGGCTCCAGTCATTGCCGGCGATCTCCCCCACGGGAACAACCTTCACCAGCCCTTCCACATCTCGAAGCTTCGCCTCCGGGAAGCGCTCCGTGAGCCAGGATGCCTGCCGCCAGAAGTAGCGCACCTGGCGAAGCTGCGCGGCTGCCCGCAGGCGGGCCTCATCCGCGGCCTTGAGGGACCCGCTGCCCCGCCCGCCTCTGCCGTTTCTCCTCCCGCCTTCCATGCCCTCGGCCAGGCTGCCTGCGAGCTTGAAGAGCTGCTCGGTCTGCTTGCCCAAGGCTCGGCTGGCTTCGGCCAATGGGGCCAGCCGCTTGACAGCTTGTAGCAGCTCGGCATTGCTCTTGCCCTGCTCCCTCCAGGCCTCCTGCTCCGCAGCCGCCGCCTTTCCGAAAGCTGCTGCATCAGCCCGGAAGGCGGCCAGGAGCCCGCCCAGCTCCGCCCCAGCATATGGATCTTCCGAGAGCCTCCTCTGCCCGGAGCCGCAGGCCTCGGCCACAGCCTCGATGGCGCTGGCAAACTCCGGTAGGCCTGATCCGCCTTCACCAAAGGCTGCCGCCTGATCGATCGTCCTTTGGCAATATCCGGAAACCAGCTCCAGAAAGCGCTCCCTCTGCCCCCGATATAGCCAGACTATGGCCAGTAGGTTCTGCTCCTGCTCCACTGAGAAGTCGTAGATCTTCCTTGTCACCTTGCGGTAGATGCCGCGGGCATCGATCATCAGCACCTTGCCCTTCAGCTCCTCCGGCTTGCTCCGATTCAAAAACCACAGCTCGCAGGGCACAGGGCGGGTGTAGAAGAAGTTGGAGCGGATGGCGATCATCACATCCACGTCACCGGTCTCAACCAGCTTCTGGCGCACCCTGGCCTCCCCGCCGCCGGCGCTCGATGCCTGGGAGGACATGACAAATCCGGCCCGCCCGTGCGAATTCAGGTAGCTGTAGAAGTAGCTGATCCAGACGTAGTTGCCGTTGGAGACCTTGCCCTCTTTGTTCACCCCCGGCAGGCCGAAAGGAAGACGGGGATCGCTCTTGACCTTGTCCGCGTCTATCTCGTCCACATTGAAGGGCGGATTGGCCATCACATAATCGGCCCGGCCCACCAGCTCATGAGGGTCCTCATAGTAGGTGATGGCCTTCTTGATGTCTCCCTCCAGACCATGCACCGCCAGGTTCATCTTGGCCAGCCGGATGGTGGTGGCATTCTTCTCCAGCCCCCGGAATGTGAGCCGATCGGCAGCAGCTTGGCCGTGTTCTTCGACAATGCGGGCGCTCTGGACAAACATGCCCCCTGATCCAGTGGCCGGGTCCAGCACTGTCCCTCGTTTGGGATCGATCACATGGGCGATCAAAGATACCAGGGAGATGGGGGTAAAGAACTCCCCCCCGTCGTGGGCCTTCTGGTCTGCGAACTGGGTCAGGAAGTACTCGTAAATCCTGCCGAAGACATCGCCCGAGACGTTCTTCAGCTCCTCGGGATTGAGAGTTCGCAAGAGCTGGCCCAAGACCTGGTTGTCCAGCTCCTGGTACTCGCCCTTGGGCAGGACGCCTCGCAGGCTCTCGT
>JBFYLF010000199.1:0-4593 GCA_041305505.1 Methanothrix sp.
CATAGCCCTGTAGATGACAAGCTCCCGCCTCCCCAGGGATATGTTGAGCGAGACCTCCACGGCATCAGAATCCCTGGCCCTTGAATTGCGCAAAAAGTCCCTCTTGATTCCCGAAGCCCTGTTGCCGTATAAGGCCCAGGCCACAGCCTCGACTATGGTGCTCTTGCCGGCCCCGTTGCTTCCGACAACTCCCGTCAGGCCGTCTGAGAACTCCAGATCCGCCTTTCGAAACTTCTTGAAGTTCTTCAAGACCAGCCTGTTAAGATGCATCCAGCGTCTCCCTCTTCCTGGCAGCAGCAGCTCGCTTCATGATCTCCAATCCGTAAGAGCGTACATCGCCCTTTATGGCAGCCGGAACATTGATCCTGCCGGACTCCTCGTCAATGTAAAGAGAGAACTCCTCTTCAAGGGTGCGCCGGTCGACGGGCCGCTCCAGGTGCTCCTCGTCATCTGCAAACTGGGGTCTGATCTTGAAGTAGAGGGCCCCGGATCCCAGACGGCTGAGCCTGGCCTGATCAAGGCTCTTGTAGGCTGCCCGATTTACGTTCTTGAGTGTGATCCGAACCATCCGGTCTCTGATGTCGTCCTCTGCGCATAGCTCCATCAGACACTTTGCAATCTCATGGGAGAGCATGCCGCTGCAGTCTATTGCAGGATGGTCCACCATGTACCTGGGCTGGATGGGGACTCCTTCGACCTGGCCTGTTTCCAGGTCGATTTGCAGTATTCCCTTCTGGTCTTGGGCCTCTCCGAAGTTGAAGTACTCAACTGAGCCGCTGTACCAGGCGTTGGCCGAGATCTGAGCCTGGCCGTGGAAGTGGCCGAGGGCAATATAATCAAAATCGCTCTTCAGGAAGCTGTCAGGAAGCTCGTGCTCTCCAACGCTCCTCATCCTCCGGTTGGAGAGCGACTCAATCAAACCGTGCATGACAAGAACGTCCCGGCCCTCTCTCTTTATCTTCTCAAACTCGGCCATATACTCGCCTGGCTCCAGGCAGAATGGGATGCAATGAAAGTGGTAGTCTCCCACCTCAAATGGCTCGTATTTGTACCTCTGGGCAATGTGCACATCTTTCAGGCCATCGAAGAGGCGGAAGGGACTGGTCTGAGAGAAGCTCTTGGGAGCATCGTGGTTTCCGCTGATGATGATCACAGGTATTCCTGCTTCTGACAGCCGCATGAGCCCTCTCTGAAAGACCACCAGAGGCTGGATCTTGGGGCGGACATGATGGAACACATCCCCTGCATGAACCACCGCGTCCGCTCGCCGCTCTATGATCTTCTCTATGGTCTGTTTGAATCCTGAGTAGACCATCTCTTCTATGCGGTTTCGTCCGTGTTCGTCGAGCTTGCTGTAGCTCGAGAATCCCAGGTGCGAGTCTGCCAGGTGAACGATCTTCATGCTATGCCTTCAAGTCATTTTTCCATTAGTGGCATCAATCCAGGAAGGGCTTGAAGCCGCCCTTTCCGGGCAGCGTATCTTGCGGCTCTTCCTCATTGAGACGGCAGAGGTATTCCTCGTAGCGGTGGATCCGGGCGGGGACGGGGAAAGGAATGTCCAGGGTGGAGACCACAGCCTCGCCCGGCTCCAGGGTCTGGATCTCAATGTCCATGGAGGAGAGGTCCTGCTTTGCCGACTCCTCCAGCTGTCGGCGGTCGTTTCTGTCTCCCAGGCCCATGACAACAAGGGTGTTGAACTGGGATAAAAGCTGCTTGTCGATGAGCTTGGGCTGCTGGGTGATGGCGCATAGCCCCACTCCGAACTTGCGACCCTCTCTGGCGATGCTCTCAAAGCGAGCAGTGTTGCTGCCTGCGCCAAGAACCCTCTGGTATATGCGTCGAGAATGCATCTTGAAAGTACAGAAAGCAAAAACAGCTCGCTGCGGTCATTCATTCTGGGAATGTCAATTAAAACCACTTTGCCTTCCTGGAGATTTGATAAGATATTTGGGATGCTGGAACGAATATTATTGATATATTTATTCTTGGCCAGAAGGTTCTTTATTCTTTGCGATATCTTGCCTGCCGTGCTTTCAAATACGTTTTCTGAGAGCAGCTTAGCCATTGCCTCTGGAGCCTGAATCTCCGAGAGCCAATCTCGACTGAATATTCTGGGAATTGCCTCCAATGCATCTTTTTGTGCGGCAGTCCAATCAAAATATAGCTCTACATCAGACGGCTCGATATCTTTAATCCCGATAGCAAGCTCCTCCACACCAGGATCTGAGGCATTCTGTCGGTCGGTGGAGTAGCAGGCCAGGCCATCCCTGTATCTACGAAGATGTGAGAGGCCTTTGATCTGACCCTTGCCCTTGAGGTACTCCCCGTGAGGATCGACGATGAGCAGGCCGAACTTGGACTCGCTTCGCACATACAGGCGCATGCAGGAGGCGGCAAAGACCTTCATGAAATTGGATTTTCCCATTCCGGTGGTTGCAAAGACACCCATATGATGGTCCATAGCTTCGCTATGCAGGGCCACGGGAATATTCTCTACCAGCCGGCTTCCGTTTCTCAGGTATCCTACCTCTATGTCTCCCATAACCTGGATCAGAAAATTAAATTGCTGTCTTTCAGCCCGTGCCACGGGCGAGAACTTGGTGGGAAGGGTCCGGGCCTTTTTGAACTTCCCATCTCTGTTTACACATCCCAGGGGCTCGGCTATAACCCGGTCGAAGATCTGATCTGTATCGAAGAAATCCGTGCCCTTGATTGTCGTATCCCAGTGGCCGTCATAATTAGAGCTATGCTCGATGTTCAGGACCCTGGCCAGATAGGTCAAGCCCCTGTCTTTGATAGAGAAGATCTGCCCAACCTCCACAAGATCCTCCCCGGACAGGTCAAAGGGCACTATGAAATGGTACTCAGATACATTTTTAGAGACGACGCGGTAGGTGGTATCGCTTTTCTCAATCACCCGTCTATTTAGCAGCCCGGAATCATCTGTAGGTATAATTTGTTTCTTATCTCTGTCCACCAAAATCCTCCCCCTCTTAAAATCTCGATTTCATCTCCAGAATATCGTGGAAGTCCTGTAAAAGCATTTTGATCTCCGAATGGATCATGCCCATCTCCAGGAGCCTGGCTATCAGTCTCTCTCGGGCCGCTGCAGCTTCCTGCTCGTTGATCCTGATATCCCGATGGGCCCGGAAGAGGGCATGGGGATAGCCGAGACACTCGGCCGAGCAGGAATGGCCAGCCAGCCTGCTTAAGATGGACCTCATATCCCGGCTCAGAAAGGCCGGCACGTCCACTCGGAAGGCCTGATTTGACTCTCCACAGAAGCTGACAACATAGGTCTGGCCGCCCCATTTGCCCTGTCCTGCATCTACATTTTTATCCTTCAGGCTGAGGTACCAGGCCTCTCCCGGCAGCATCAGGCTGCCGGCCAGCCCGGTGTGCTGCACAAAGGGGAGGGTGATCTCATCTCCCCAGGAGAGGGAGCTGGATTTGGCTACAGCCAGAAGGGCCACCTCCTTATCCCTGGCCCGGGAGAAGATGGCATCCAGAACTCCTCGCATAGGCTCGAAGATCTCGAAGCTGCCGTCATAAAGGATGATGTCTCCGGGGCAGGCCTCGCCGATGGCATCGTTTATGGCCAGATACTCCTGCATCTCCCGATAGTAGCTGGAAAGCCGGTCCAGATCTGACTCCCTGAGATCGATCCCCTTGAGGCCGAAGAAATGCTCCAGATAGGGATTGAAATTCCTCTTGATTAACTTGGGGTCAGCAAGAAAGAGATCGTCAAAGGTGATGGCCGTACGCCTCCACTCTCTGCCCTGGTAGACGGCGTATCCCGCCCGAATCAGGTTCACACTTGCCGTCATCCAGCTGCAGAGTGCAGCATTGGAGCCGTCAACGGCAAATATCTCCCCGGAGAAGTCAGCCGGCGAAACCGCCACAAAGTCGTTCTTCTTAACTCCGGTGCTTTCCAGATATTGATCAACATCTACCAGATGGATGTGATCGCGGATTAGTTCGGCAACCATTGACAGACGTCTCTCTTCGCCCATTTCTTCTTCTCCAATTGCCTTAAATGTGCCTACTCACCCGAAAGTCGATGACCACATTGTGCCTATGCGGCGCGTAGCTCCTCACTATTCCCCTGTAGAGCGCCTCAACCTCAGCCCCCAGGCTCTTCGCGGCCTCTCTTATCAGAGCCTCGTCTCGATAAAGGTCATCCTCCGGGGCTATGCAATAGTAGTGCACCACTCCACCAGATTTTGCCGCCTGGATTGCCGGAATTAGGAAGGATGAGGCGCTGTGGGGAAGGTTCATGATCACGTGGTCCGCCCTGCCCTCATAACGAAGCGCCAGCTCGGCTGCGTCTCCCTCCAGGATCTCTATGTCCTGGATCTTATTGAGAAGGGCATTCTCCCGCAGGCATTTCACGGCTACGGGATTTTTGTCCATGGCCGTCACATGGGCCCCCTTCCTTGCCAGGAGCAGGGAGAAAGGCCCAACGCCTGCGAACATATCCAGGACGAAATCGCCCGGCCGGACCTGTCCGGAGATGCGAAGCCTCTCAGTGCCCATACGCTCTGTGAAATAGGCTCCCTCCAGGTCCACCTTGTAGCGCAGGCCGTGCTCCTT
>JBFYLF010000200.1:0-3357 GCA_041305505.1 Methanothrix sp.
CGTGGGCTACCTGGTTTACAAATCATCAATGAAGGCCGGGCTTCATCTATACCTAGGCGTCTTCCTGGCAGCCACGCTTGCAGACTGGGCCACATATCTGGTCACATCCATTCAGCTTGCTCTGGCTTTCCCGGCGGCCTCGGGTGGAGTCCTGGCATCCTTTGAAGCCTTTGCAGCAGTCTTCGCCATAACCCAGGTTCCGCTGGCAATAGTGGAGGGGGCAGTGACTGCCCTGATGTTCAAGTATATAGTGCAGCTTAGAAGCGATGTGCTTGTCAGGATGAATGTGGTTGCACAGACCACGATAAGCAGGCTTAAGGAGCATCCTTCTCTTCATCGCAGCCTTCGCTTACGTCAGCTCCACCAGCCAAAATCAAGAATGGTCTGGAGCAGACAGCCAGGCCGAAGGTGTCATCTCGGATCTGACAGGCGGCAGCTACACCCCATGGTTCCAGTCAATTTATGAGCCCCCGAGCGGCGAGATCGAGAGCCTCCTCTTCTCCCTCCAAGCGGCAATCGGCAGCCTCATCATTGGCTACTTCCTGGGCTACTACAGNNNNTTCCTGGGCTACTACAGGGCTCTTGCCAAGATGAAGTCCGCAAAGGCCTCAGCCGAGCCGGAAGGAAATCCGGATGCATAACCTCCTCGATGACTATGCCCATAGCAACGCCCTGCGGGAGACCAGTGCCCGCCTAAAACTTTTCCTGGGGTTTGGAGCCATCATAGTCTGCGTATCATCACCTTCGCCAGTCGCCCCCCTGTTCGTGGCCACGACGCTCTCCCTGGCAGCAGTCATCCTGGCCAGGATTCCGGGCCGTGTCTACTCCCATCTGCTGCTGGTGCCACTCTCATTCTCACTCCTCAGCGCTGCGGTCGTGGCAATCATGCACGGGAGCGGCCAGATCCTTTTCTCTTATGATCTCTTCAGCATGAATCTGGCAGTCAGAGAGGACGGGGCGAACCTGGCTGCCCTACTCATCGCCCGGACATTTGGCGGCATGTGCTCTCTTTATTTCATAGCCCTGACTACGCCTATGATTGAGGTCTTCGCCACATTCAAAGCCATGCGGATACCTTCATCTGTGATCGAGCTGTCCATGATGATCTACCGGTACATCTTCGTCTTCCTCGACCAGGCTGCAAGCATTCACAGCGCACAGGTGATGCGCCTTGGCGACTCAGGAGCCAGAAGCTCTCTGCACTCATTTGCAATGCTCTCCTCGGTCCTGTTCCTCAGATCCTGGGAGCAGGGTGAGAGGCTCGTCCTGGCCATGGACTCACGATGCTATGACGGAAAGCTCGAATTGATGGAGCAATACGGCTCGGCCACACGGGGGCAGATCCTGGCGGTGGCCGGGTATCTCTGCATGGCCGGGGGCATAGCAGTTTTAAGCAGAGAGATATCTCTGCTCTGAGGAGAGCATGACTGCTATCATCGAGACGAGAGATCTGAGCTACTCATACGGAGACGGAACCCTTGCACTCAAGGATGTGAGCATATCACTTGAGGCTGGAGGAAAGGTGGCTCTGGTCGGGCCCAATGGAGCAGGAAAGTCAACTCTCATGCTGATGATGAACGGTATATTGCGGCCTACATCGGGAGAGGTTCTCTTCGCTGGCTGGCCCATCAAGTACGATGCTGGAAGCCTGCGGGATGTGCGGCGGGCTGTTGGCATGGTCTTTCAAAACTCGGACGACCAGCTCTTCGCGCCGACAGTCTTCCAGGACGTCGCCTTTGGACCGACAAACCTCGGATTCGCTCCGGAGAAGGTGAAGAGATATGTGGGATTTGCCCTGCAATACGTCGGGCTGTCCGGGTATGAACGCCGTCCGCCGCACCATCTGAGCGGAGGGGAGAAGAAGAGGGTCGCGATTGCAGGAATTCTGGCGATGGAGCCGGAGGTTATGATCCTCGATGAGCCGACATCAAACCTCGACCCGGCCAGCTCAGAGGAGATCATGGAGATGCTCGATGAGCTGAACCAGGGTGGAAAGACTATGATAATCTCGACCCACGATGTAGACCTGGCCTACCGCTGGGCAGATGATGTCATATTGATGAAGGACGGCGGGGTGGCGCGCAGGGGCAGCGGACCGGAGGTCTTCTCAGATGCAGATCTCATAAGAGATGCCCGCCTCAAGCCGCCTCAGGTGCTGGAGATCTACCAGGAGCTTGAAAGCCGCGGGATAGCTCCAAAGTCAAGGCCGCCAAGGAACATCCTGGATCTATGCGATCTGCTCCAGCCCAATCCAAGAGGAGAAGACGGGGCTCGGGGCAAAATTTACATCTGCGACGTGGACGGAGTTGATGATAGACGAATCCAGGAGATGATAGCGCGAATAGAAGATGTCTGCTTCAAAGGCGCCATGGGCACCAGCGCCAAGCTCCTGGCCGAAAGATGCCGGGTCTCCCTGGATTTCACATACGGTGTGATAGACAAGTGCATCCTGAAAGCGTTGATAGGCAAGGACTCTCTGATCATGACCTCAGGCGGAATGGTGGATCACACAATGAAGAGGATCGCTGACTACGGAGAAGAGTCCGGAACCCGTATCGAGGCTGTCAGACTATCGCTCTAAAAACAAGGGCTCGTATGAGATATCCTCCGGATATGTCGGACTCACCGAAACACTTAAGTAAAACTGAATTGAATAAAGGAAAGTACACTGGAATGAAATATTCCGTGCGTCCATTCAAACCAGCGCGGGGTGTCAGCCGGCTGGCGGCAGGCTCTCCGCTCTGGATCTCCCTGAAATGCCCTGAAATTCTTAAGTTATGTGAGCGGGTAGGGGAGTGGGGGTTAGTAAAAAATAAGTGTACCCGCTCCCGCTCCACAGCCTATTAATCGTATAAATACTTTCCCGATGCTATTTACGGCTGTTTTTGACAGAATGATTTTTGTCTGGCGATCTTTGCGGCATAGGCACCTGCTACAAAGCCAGCATCAATGTTGACTACTGTCAGAACCGAGCAAGATTGCAACATGGAGGAAAGAGCCGCCTGGCCTGCGCCTCCGAGGCCATAGCCGGTGGAGACAGGAAGCCCTATGACAGGGGACTCCACGAGTCCGGCGACAACGGACGGAAGGGTCCCCTCTCTCCCAGCAGCCACAACAATGGCATCAGCCTCTGCCATCCTCTGGAGGCACGGAAAGAGCCTGTGAATTCCAGCGACGCCAACATCATATTCGAAGAGGACTGCGCAGCCCATCTCCTCAGCCACAACCCTCGCCTCCTCTGCAGCAGGAATGTCAGCCGTGCCTGCCGCCAGGATTCCCACAACGCCTTTTTTCTCCCCTGCCGGGCCCATTCTCATGACAACTGTCCTGGCCTTGGGATTATGCTCGATATAGCTG
>JBFYLF010000201.1:0-2794 GCA_041305505.1 Methanothrix sp.
TCTGATTCTCGGTAGAGCGGGATATGTGGTTTCAAAAAGGTCCGAGAAGGGAGGAGGATAGGCTGAGTCTTCCTCCTTTTTCGGACTGCTTTCATGGTACACCGCCATGAGGCTCGGCCTCATTCATGAATTGATGAGAAACGGGCTTATCTTTGCTAATCTATGTAAATGCAGATATGGGCAGTGAAGGCTGTCTTTATTTCTGGGAGTTGGATCCCGACCTGGTAAACTAGCCAATTAACCACTCGCATACATGGATGCGTCCTTGAACGCGAATGCGAAATTGTCCCTACGAGGGTTTTGCTATCTGCCCATATCTAGCAGGGATTAATATGGGAAAGCAAAGGGATAATGCTTGTGGAGCCGACATCCACAAGAATAAGATTGTGGCCACAATCCTTTCTCAATCAGGGACAAAGATCCAGGCAGATTTCGGAACCACTTTGCCTGAGTTATTGAAGTTCAAAGCTTGGCTCATCAATAACGATTGCAGCATAATTGCCATGGAATCAACTGGAACATATTGGATACCAATATACTCCGTTCTGGAAGGCAGTATGGATATCATCGTAGCCAATCCCTATATGATCAAGCATATACCCGGAAAGAAAACGGATCTGGTCGATTCTGATTGGCTCGCTGAACTATGCCTTAAAGACCTGATTGTTCCTTCAAGGATATTCCCTAAAGAGAATAGGGTCCTCAGAAGCTTGACGAGGTCTCGCGAAGGCTTGGTGAAGATCCGAACTAGACTTAAGAACAAGATTCACAGAGATCTTTCTTCTTCACACATCAAGCTGTCCTCCGTGGTCACAGACATTTTCGGGAAATCAGGAACACACATACTGAGAGGCTTGCTTGATAATCGATCCATAGATGAGATAATTGAGAGCATACCTTCCAGAAGGGTCAAGAAGAATGCTGACAAGATCAAAGAATCCATCGAGAATAACCTTGATTCGAGCCAGATCTTCTTGATCGAATCCTCATTAGATCTCATGGGCAGCATCCAGGATAATATCAATAGGATAGATGCAGATCTGAGGAAAAGAACCAGCTCGAGGCTAAATGACTTGAAAATCGCCATGTCCATTCCAGGCATTGAGTTTACGTCTGCGGTGACTATTCTCGCTGAAATAGGAGATTACAGGGACTTTAGATCTCCGGAGCAGCTAGCATCCTATTTTGGAATAGTTCCTTTCGTCAACCAATCTGCAGACAAATTGCGTACCGGATGCATAACAAAACATGGATCTAAACATCTCAGGTGGATTATGGTCCAGGTTGCTCATGCGGCCTCCAAGAAGATTGGCTCGAGGTTAAGGAAATTCTACTTGAGAGTTAAAGCCAGAAGGGGAGCTAACGTGGCGATTGTCGCACTAGCCAGAAAAATCCTGTGCATACTACACCACCTATTGATTAATCAGGAGATGTACGAAGAGCCAGGAGTTATGAAGAGAACCAGACCTGTTAGGTTTGATCAACCATCTTCTCAAAGAGAATTTACAGCTCAAGAGATGATTGACATCCTTCAACGAAGTGGCTATGAGATCAGGAAAATCGATCGAGGGGCATTTGGTTGAAATGCCCCTTAATCAATATCAATAGAGAGTTTCTCATGCGAAAAGAATTAGAGGGCGATCTAGCCCTTGCTTGGGTCGCTGACTCTTCCCAGGAATAAAATGCAGCCCGTCTCGTCATCCAATATCAGGAAGATGAAGGGATGATCTGCGCGAAAGACGGGAACATCGGGCTCCTCAGGACTTGCAGACTCCGCCATGCATACTGCTGTTGCAGCAGCCGCTTCGGTTCCCTGTTCATTGACATCGACATAGGCCTGATGGATGACCTCGCTGATGAAGAGCTGCCTGCCTGGGCTTATCCCCGAGAAGTCTGCCGTCGCACTAAAGGCGGCGGGCATTCCCAAATCGGCCAGGATCTCTCCCAGGAAGTAATTGGCCTTCAGTTTAAACCTGGGCATATAGACATCTACGCGCTGCTCCTCCAGGTTATCTCTCCACTGGTCCAGATCTTCCGACGACAGCGATCTCTCCAGAGAGGTGATGTCTTGATCATGCGGCAGGAGAATCAACATAGAGAGGTTGCCGCCTGCATAAGGCATCTCCAGCACTTGAAGACCTCTTCCTTCCAGGTAATTGAACCAGGCTCCTTCATCGGCCTGTCTCATCATGGGAACGGGGACCTTTCTGCCATCCTCTGTAAAAAAATCCTCATCCATGGTCAGGCTTTGATCAAATGTATTCATCCATGTGCCATTGAAATAAATGGCATTGGTCAATACAAGTCGGGTCAAAGAATCGACATAACCCGCTGGAATGAGGTCTTTGATCTTGCCTGCTGTTTTCTGCTCCACCCAATCGTTGATGGTCTGCCGCGCCTCCTCGGGAGCGGCCCTGAAATCGAGGTTATTTGCCCGGCCATGGTAGATGTTTTCGACCAGCGTCTCATATCCGTCGAGCAGAGAGAATCCGTCGTCCACCCAGAGGGCATTGGCCGTGGAGAGCCGGTAGCCGGAATCATTTGAATTGATTTTTCGGTCCAGGGCAGAAAATGACTCTCGCCTGATGCTGTCATTTCCGGAGAGATGAAGCAATGACGCCATCTCCTCGGCGGTATTGCCCCTGGCACCCTCATATGTCATGGTCAGGGCGGAGCTGAGGCTCCAGGGAGAGAAGAAGACGTTTTCTCCCTCTCCGGCCAGCTCCCGATAAATATCCAGAGCAAAGCGGTTGTTGGCGGACGCAGTCTCCCCAATGTTCATCAGATCCATCTG
>JBFYLF010000201.1:2849-5043 GCA_041305505.1 Methanothrix sp.
GTGGCGGACAGGCAGCCGCAGAAAAAGGCTGAAAGCGCCAGCATCCAAAGCAGCGCCCAGGTGTATCGTCTTGCCGTCATAAATTCAGATCCTCCAGCCATTTTCCAAAGAAATCAGTTATATCGAAGTAGATTGTGATCATCTTCCCATCGGCAAGCCTGATGTCCATTTTATCATAATACCTCTCATCCTCGCCGCCGACGAGCGACTGCATATCCAGCTTCCAGTCGACCTCCTGTTTTCCGAATCTCTTCTCCAGATAGTAGTATTCAGAGCCGACCCCCTCCTCTTCACCAGTTGCATTCATTATGATGATGGCGTCGTCAACGGACTCTCCGTTGTTCTCGCTGAAGGATATATGGGAATAGGTCAGATCCCTTGCAGTTGCCCATGCCTCATCTGCCTGCTCAGGCCGTCCCATCCGCCCCAGAGCCTGCGCTTTGCCATACCAGGGAAGAGAACTGCCCGGTGAGATGTTGATGGACTGATCAAAGGACTGAACGGCCTCATCATATCTGCCCTGAGAAGCCAGAGACAAACCCCGGTTGTACCAGGCTGCTGGGTCCTGGGGGCTTTGCAAGATGACCCTGTCCCAGGCTGATACAGCCTCATCATATCTCTTCAAATCCTGCAAGGCCCGAGCTCTGTTCGAAAGCGCTATAAGATCCCGGGGCTCTTGCAGAAGAGCCTCTTCAAATGCGGCGAGGGCCTCATCGTAGCGGCCCAAAATGGCCAGAGTGTTTCCTCTCTCGCTCCAGGCCTTCATATAATAGGGATTCAAAGATGTGGCATTTTCATAGCACGCCAGTGCATCTTCATGCCTTCCCAGAGCCGCCAGGGCCTTTCCTTTATTGCACCAGGGCCAGGCCCAGCTTGAATTCAGACTTATGGCCTGATCATAACACTCTATGGCTTCTTCATATCGTCTTATATTCATGAGCAGATTGCCTTTATCATACCACAGCTCCTTTTTCTGAGAATCGATCTCTATGGCTTTATCAAAGGACTGCAAAGAATCGTTGATCAAGCCCAGGTCCATTTCGGCCATTGCTCTGGCATACCATGCATTTGCGTCTTGAGGATTCAACTCTGTAGAGTTGTTATAGCAAGAGAGAGCTTCGATCAGTTTTCCCTGAGCGCTCAAGACCAGCCCTTTCAGCATCCATGAGCTGCCGTTTTGCGGATCCTTGATGATGGCCTTATCAATCGAGTCAATGGCGTCATTATATTGACCATTCTGATATTCCTGAGCACCTTTCAGGAGCCAGTATTCAACAGGGTCTTCCTCTGCAAGAGAGGATGCCGTCACAAGAATAAATAATGCAGACACGATTGCAAAGTTAAAACGCATGCTAAACCACCAATATTGTTGATCATCATTATTAGCAGATAAATGTTTCTTGTACAGTTTATCTGGTTAACTGAGTTGATCTGGTTAACTCAGCAAAGGAGAAGCTAACATTGACTTCCAAACAGGAAATCATGCCGCATGACTACTTTGTCGTTTTTTCAGGGCAGGAAGATCTCCTCTGCACCTTCACCACCTCTGCTCCAAAGAGGAAGATCTGGGCCGAGTAGTAGATCCAGAAGAGAAAGACCACCAGCGACCCGGCAGCTCCGTAGGCCGATGCGATGTTCACCCGGCCCACATAAGCCTCGATGCAGAAGTTTCCGGCTGCGAAGAGGAGCGACGCCAGAGCTGAGCCAGTGTCTTGTAGGTAGCGGCAAAGAGGATTGTCACAAAGAGAAATGATACCAGAAAGGTGGCCAGCCGCAATAGCCCCAGGTGAACCGGCAGGTGCTCCTCAATCAACCTCGCCAGGGGCAGGAGGATGGTGCTTGCCAGAGATGTTGCCAGGAGCAGAAGAGAGGCGAGGGCTATGAGCAGGTAGGAATGAAGGTAGGAGAGAGCAGTCTCCAGAAGGGGCCGGCCGTTTCCATTCAGATTCCAGATTATGTTGAAGGCCCTCTTGGTCTGGACGAGGAGTCCGGCGGCACCGAAGAGCATTATGACGAGGCTTATCATCGTAAAGCCGAATGATGCCGCCCGGTCGGAGGCCTGATCTATGATCTCGTCCGTCCCGGCTGGCATCTGCTCGCCGACCATATCCAAAGACTGCTCTACTGTCTGAGCGTCCAGGTAGCCGTGAGAGAAGAGCGAATTTAAAAACGTCAATAATAATATAATTAATGG
>JBFYLF010000201.1:5051-6014 GCA_041305505.1 Methanothrix sp.
AATATAATTAATGGAACAAAGGAGAACAGCCCGTAATAGGCAAGAGCTGCCGCCAGGAGTGAGGCGTCATCTTTGATCCACTCTGAGAGAACTTTCCGCAGTATCTGTGCAGATGCCTTCAGAAGCATAATGGGATCGCAAAAATAGAAAAGAGAGCAGGGGCTTACGCCGCTCCCTTCAGATCCTCTCTCTGGGTGATGTTCTTGATCTCGTGGCGCAGGTCCTCGGGCAGCCCCTTGATCTCGACATCCAAAAAGCCCCGCACAATGACGCTTGTGGCCTCCTCGGATGTCAGGCCCCGGGACATGAGGTACTCCAGCTCCTCCTCGGAGATGCGGCCAACTGCTGCCTCATGGGACATATCGAGGTCCCGGCACTGGCCGTCCAGCTCAGGAATCGAGTAGATCCTGCCCTTGTCCGAGAGCAGAAGGCCGACGCACTCCAGATGGGCCCTGGCGCCCGGCACCCTTCCGGTCATGCGGCCACGGGCGATGATATCTCCGCCAACCGAGACCACCCTTGAGATGGACTCGGCGCTGGTCTGTGGAGCGTCCAGAAACACATTGCTTCCGATGTCTATGTTGCCCATTGTGGAGTAGATGACGGAGTTGAAGCTGGCCACAGCTCCCCGTCCTGCCAGGGTTGCCGTCGGGAAGGTCTGCAGTGTCTTGACCGGGCGGAGCATGATGTAGTTATTGGAGAGGGATGCCCCTTCGCCAAGGACCATTCCGTCTCTTTCCGCATCAAAGGGGCAGGATGTCTCGTGAGCCTGTCTTTCCATTTCGCTGAATTCGTCGGCGAAGACCTCTAAGGAAATGGGGCGGTCCGGAATACGAGACCATGGGGTCGCTGGGGACCAATTGCGGCATAGGAGATATCGCTGCCATTTCGAAGGGCAACGCAATCTGCAATGCCATGGGCCTCGACACCATCGGCGCCGGAATGATCATTTCATTCACCATG
>JBFYLF010000202.1:0-2765 GCA_041305505.1 Methanothrix sp.
CCCTTTATCCAAGCCGCAGCGTGCTATTGTATATTTTGTTTAAAAATAAATAACTTTGTTAAAAATATGTTATGATCCTTTTATTCTATCTATAAATTTTCTTTTTTTATTTACAGCATTAAGGGCTGCCAGGTCTACCTTAGCTTTCATCTCCTCCACATTCCTCATGGCATCCTGGCCCACTGCTTTCTTTATTGGAGTATAAGCCGCCTCTCTGAAGCGCGGAGAGAAGTCTGATACCTTTCCATCCATCTGGAGAATGGCACCCTGTCCCTCTTCTACAATACCGATCTCGTCTATCGCGACTCCTGCGTCGCGAATTGTCCGGGCGATCGGCTCTGCCATTTCTGGTGGTGCGATGATGAGCAGAGCATCTATGGAGACTCCAAGATAGTCTATCTCAAGGGAATCGAGCATCTCCAGGACTCTCGGGTTGACCAGATGGCGCATCTTCTCTTCCTCAAATGTGAGCTTGACGCCTGCTGTATAGGAGATCTCCTTGGCATCGCCGCGAATTCCTCCGTTGGTGACATCTGTCATGGCGTGGATCGTCAGATCCTCTTTTAGCAGAGCCTCTGATGCCTCCAGGAACTTGATGTTTAAAGTCTCATCAACGACCTCATGCCTTCCGTAATAGAGCGCCGCCGCGCAAACAGTCCCGCCTCCTGCGCCCTCCGTCATCATTATCACATCTCCTGGTCTTGCACTCTTTCTTGGGGTGAGGCTGTCCGAGACACCTACTGCGCCTACGCAGCCTGTCAGCCGGTCTCCTATGACCATATCACCGCCGATTCGAAGCGTACTTCCGGTGATGAGCGGAACTCCGATCAGCTCAGAGACTGATGCAATGCCTGCGATGTGGTCGAAGAGCTTTGATACATCACCGTCGTCTGCCAGGTGGATGTCTGAGAGCAGGGCTACGGGCTTCGCACCCATGACATAGACATCGCGCAAAGCTGCGCGGGTTACATGAAATCCTGCCAGGAATGGATAGTCGCTGAGCCGGGAGTGCATGCCGTCTACTGTGACGGTTATGAACTTGCCCTCTGCCCTGACCACTCCCGAGTCGTCAAGCTGGCCGGAGTCCACAACAGCGCCTGTGCGGCCTATGACCTCTGCGATCTTGGTATGGGTGTAAAAGTCGCCGGAGCCGCGCGATCCCACGCCAAAGTCGCCCATGCTAACGCCCACGCTCTCCAGAGAAAAGACATCGCCTCTGGGATGTAGTGTCGCCTTGGCCTCCTCCATTACCGCCTGTGCAAGTATGAGGGCTCTGTCCTCAGGTATTCTCTTGACCTCTCTGATCAGCGAGACAAGCTTGGACTGTGTCTGTGGGTCCTCTCTTGATAGACCCCTCTTGGCAAATCCTTCCAGATCCATGAGATGGACAATTCTTCTGCCCTCTAGAAAAGCTCATCTCCTGGAGAAGAGCCGCTCAAGATGGCTTTCGTCTATGCTGATCATCACAGGCCTGCCATGGGGGCATGTGAGGGGACTCTTGCATAGCAAGAGATCATTGATGAGCCTTCTCATATCCGGCTCAGAGAGCTCTCTTCCGGATTTTATGGAGCCTCGGCAGGCAAGGAGCTTTAAGATATCATCTCGATCGCTTGAAGCAGGACCCGGCTTTCCTGATGAGAAGAGGTCCCGGAGTATATCGTGGACAGCATCTGCGCTCTCCAGGTAGCGGCCAATCGCCGGGACTGCCCTCACCGTGTAAGTGTTTCCGCCGAAAGGTGAGATATCAAATCCTATGTCCTCCAGCGTCTCCTGCCAGGAGTCCAGGACTATCCTCTCGCTCGCTGAAAGCTCCAGGGAGACGGGCTGAACGAGGTCCTGTCGTATCTTCCTTGACCTGTAGCGCTCCTCCAGCATCTCGAAGCGTATTCGCTCGGCGGCAGCATGCTGGTCTACGAGGACGAGGCCCTCCTCCCCCTCGGCCACGATGTAAAGCCTCTTGATCTGGCCCAGGATGCGTAGCCCCGGGCGGCGCAGCTTTCCCTGAGGCGGCGTCTCGTCTGTGGATCTGAGAGGAAGGGTGCTCTGCTGAAGACCCTCCGCAATTATGCGCTCGCTTATTTTGGCCTCATCCGGCTCGGCTATCTCTATAGCCTCGCTTTGAAGTACCCCAGCCTTTGCGGCCATCCTCGATCTGGCATGCTCCTGCAATGCCTCGGCTGCGGCCCTGGTTAGCGCAGCGGCGATCTCCTGCTCATGCAGCAGCCGGATCTCTCTCTTAGCAGGGTGGACATTCACGTCGACCAATTGCGGGTCCACATCCAGGGCGATGACGGCAACAGGGCTCTTTCCAAGGGGGATTATGTTTCTGTAGGCCTCCCGAAGCGCCGCCGACAGCGCTCGCGATGAGACAGCTCTGCCGTTGACGAAGATCATGATCTTGTCCGGGCTGCTCCTTGTGGAGAGGGGATCGCCTATGACTCCCCTGATGCTCCAGCCGGCCCCTCCGGCCTGAAGGCTGGACATGCCCTGCAGCGTCTTGAGGCCGAAGATTCGCAGGAGCACATCATCCCAGCTCGGAGATCTCGTGGACTTGAAAATCGTGCGTCTGCCTGAGAATAGCTCGAATGATATGTCGTGGTGTATGACGGCAAGTTCTGAGACGGTGTCTGTGATATGAACCAGCTCTGCCTCGTTGCTCTTAAGATGCTTTCTTCTAGCCGGAATATTGTAGAAGAGATTCAAGACTGTGATTGTGGTTCCGGCAGGCGAGCCGATCTCCTTCGTCTCAGCGATCCTGCCCTGAT
>JBFYLF010000203.1:0-2754 GCA_041305505.1 Methanothrix sp.
GAGTTCGCTATAGCATATCACATCGGCAGAGAAATCGGCAATAATCGCCAAGAGAGCATCATAAGGGATTGAGATGACACAGATCACAATCAGCTTAATCAAGGCCGACGTCGGCGGCTTTCCTGGCCACTCGGCTGTGCATCCTGAGCTAATTCAGGTGGCAGAGAAGAAGCTGCAAGAGGCTAAAGAATCCGGTGCTCTGATCGACTTTAGAGTGCTCTCCTGCGGCGACGACCTGGAGCTTCTAATGAGCCACAAGAAGGGCTGTGACAGCGGAGAGGTTCATGCTCTTGCCTGGGAGACCTTCGAGGAGGCGACTGAGTGGGCCAAGAAGCTTAAGCTCTACGGTGCAGGGCAGGATCTTTTGGCGGATGCCTTTTGCGGCAACATCCGGGGCATGGGGCCGGGCGTGGCTGAGATGGAGATAAACGAGCGGACGAGCGAGCCGGTGGTTGCATTCATGATGGACAAGACTGAGCCCGGAGCCTTCAACCTGCCCATATTCAAGATGTTCGCAGATCCCTTCAACACAGCCGGCCTGGTGATCGATCCCGCCTTTCATCACGGCTTCACATTCGAGGTCTGGGATATCCAGGAGCATAGACGGGTCTTCATGGACTGCCCTGGAGAGATGTATGACCTCTTGGCGCTCATAGGCGCGAAAAGTCGCTATGTGATCAAGAGGGTCTTTTGCAAGCCCGGCAGCAAGATCTCCGAGCATGAGCCGGTTGCAGTTGTCAGCACAGAGAAGCTCTACCAGACCGCCGGGAAATATGTGGGCAAGGACGACCCTGTGGCATTGGTCCGCTGCCAGTCCGGCCTGCCAGCGCTTGGTGAAGTGCTGGAGCCCTTTGCGCTTGGCCATCTGGTATCTGGATGGATGCGCGGCAGCCACAACGGTCCCCTCATGCCCTGCTCATTCGAGACCGCCCACCCGACGCGGTTCGACGGCCCGCCCCGTGTCATCGCGGCAGGCTTTCAGATGGCCTACGGAAGCTTCGTGGGACCGGCAGACCTCTTCGAGGACGTGGCCTTCGACCGGGCCAGGAAGAGGTGCCTCGAGATCACAGACTACATGAGGGCGCACGGCCCCTTCGAGCCGCACCGGCTGCCCATGGAGGACATGGAGTACACCACGCTGCCCCATGTCATGAAGACCCTGGGCGATAGGTTCGTGAAGGCAGAGTAACTGCCTTTCTCCTCCTTTTTTGGCAGCTCCAAACCTTCAGCTTTTATAGTTTTAAATGCATCAATAATACTGTGGATTCTTGCCGGGAGCGGATCATCGAATGCAGAAGAGTCAAGCAGAAGTGATTGAAGGGAAAGGTGGAGAGGTCGTCCCGATGAATGTCGCAAAAGACACTTCTGCACGAGCTGGGCCCAAGATGCGCCGCCGCTTGAAGGTTGCCCATCCCGAGCGCTGCATTGGCTGTTTAGGCTGCATGTTCGCCTGCAGCCGCACCCGCACAGGAACCGTCTCTTTGGATCGCAGCGCCATCAAGGTCCAGACCCAGGGCGGGATCGAGGGTGACTTTCGGGTTGTCGTCTGCCGGGCTTGCCGGGATCCGCCCTGCGTTCGGGCCTGTCCCACGGGGGCTCTCGAGAAGAAGCCGGACGGTAAGGTGGTCTTTCATAAGGATCTATGCAATGCTTGCGGGAAATGCCAGGAGGCCTGCCTGATTGGAGCCATCTCATCGGGAAAGGAGGGGCTTCCTATAAAATGCATCCACTGCGGCGCATGTGCGAAGTTCTGCCCGCACGGGGTGCTGGAGATGGAAGAGGTTCCTGTGGAGGATGGATGATATGCTGCGAAGGGTTCTGTACATAGATCTCTCGAAAGATGAGTCCTGGGTGGAAGAGAGGGGGGAGCTATTCGAGAGCTGGATGGGTGGAACGGGTGTTGGGGTCCGGCTGCTCCAGGAGGAGTGCCCTTCTGGTACTGACCCACTCTCTCCAGCCGCGCCGATCATCCTCTCCATAGGACCCCTCAACGGCCTCTTTCCCGTAGCTACGAAGACCGCTGCCACATTCAAGTCCCCGCTCACCGGCAACTTCGGGGAGTCCTATGCCGGAGGCAGGCTCTCACTTGCTATGCGGTTCGCCGGACATGAGGCGGTCGTGATCCGCGGCAGGGCAGAGAGGCCCTCTTACATCTCCATCAACGACAACGATGTGAGGATCAAGGATGCCACATCCATCTGGGGGGTCGATGCCCAGACGACCGGCGTGATCCTTCGCGAGAGGGAGAGCGGCGTTGGCAGGCGGTCAATCATTCGAATCGGCCCGGCTGGTGAGGCTCTCGTGAGGTACGCCTGTGTGATGGTCGACACATACCGCCACTTTGGCAGGCTGGGGCTCGGGGCGACCTTCGGCTCGAAGAACCTGAAAGCCCTGGTGGTCTCCGGGACTGAGCACGTGGATGTTCCGGATTTCAAGCGCTACAAAGAGGTCTACGATAGGCTATACAAGACCGCGGTCCAGACCGAGGTGATGGAGAAGTACCATGATATAGGCACCTCGGGGAACATCAATGTCTTAAACTGGCTTCGAGGCCTGCCCACCAAGAACTTCCTCCTCTCAAGCTTCCCGGAGGGCGAGAAGATCAGCGGAGAGGCCTTTGCCGAAAAACACCTCCTCCGCAGGCTCTCATGCGCCGGATGCCCAATAGGCTGCGTGCACATAGCAGCCCTCAAGACAGCCTTCTCGACGCATCATGAGTTCGAGGTGAGGAGGATCTCCTATGATTATGAGCCC
>JBFYLF010000204.1:0-2729 GCA_041305505.1 Methanothrix sp.
AAACCTTTGACATATAATTCGATTTTTTTGTATTTAAGTCCACTTCTTCTGAGCGACAAGACCTGGCCACGCCGGGCCTTCCGTTAATTTAGCGCGAAAGTTTGATCTTCCAGGGGCTCCATTTAACAGGTGGATGAAGCAGTATTCAGACCTCAATTTGCCTGCGGGCCTGGAGGGCCTGGCAGATCTTGCTTTGGACCTTCGCTGGACTGTTCGCCAGACCACAGACAGGATCTGGGAGATGCTTGATTCAGAGGCCTGGGAGAAGACGAAGAACCCTTACTTGATACTTCAAAATGTATCGAGGGCAAGGCTCGATGAAGCTGCAAAGGACGAGAGGCTGAAGAAGGAGATCGCAACCTGGCAGGAGAAGAGGTCCAGGATTTTGAATGGGCCTTCGCTCGCCAGCGGCGATGATCCGAGATCGATCGCCTACTTCAGCATGGAGTTCGGCCTCTCAGAGGCTCTGCCGATTTACTCGGGGGGCCTCGGAATACTGGCTGGGGACTATCTGAAGACTGCAAGCGACTTGAGGGTGCCTGTGACGGGAATCGGGCTGCTCTACCAGCAGGGGTACTTCCGACAGCTCCTGAGCAGCGATGGATCTCAGGTTGAGGCGTTTCCTTATAACGATCCTGAGACGTTGCCCATAATTCCGGCAAGAAACAGCGACGGGTCAAGGATGCGGGTAAGGATCATGCTGCCGGGGCGCTCTCTAATTCTTAGGGTCTGGCAGGCAAATGTCTGCCGGGTGAACCTTTACCTGCTGGACTCAAATGATCCCATGAACAGCCCCTGGGATCGTGCGATCACAGCCAACCTCTATGCTCCCGGACAGGAGCGGCGGCTGATTCAGGAGATCGTCCTGGGAATAGGAGGCTGGATGCTCCTCGAGAGACTTGGTATCGACCCCGAGGTCTGCCATCTCAATGAGGGTCATGCCGCATTTGTGGTTCTCTCCAGGGCTTACAGCTTTATGAAGAAGACGGGGCTATCGATGAAGTCAGCTTTATTTGCGACTCGGGCTGGAAATGTCTTCACAACCCACACGCCAGTCGAAGCGGGCTTCGATCGATTCGAGAGATCTTTAGTTGAGAAGTACGCCAGATTTTATGCAGACCGCCTGAATATCTCGCTTGTGGATCTGATGAGCCTCGGGCAGAGCGGCGGAGCAGAGGGGCGGGATGAGAGCGGGCTCTTCACAATGGCCCATCTGGCTTTGAGCGGCTGCAGCCATGCCAACGCAGTCTCGAGGCTTCACGGTAGGGTGAGCAGGAGGCTATTTCAGGCAAGGTATCCCCGCTGGCCAGAGGTAGAGGTGCCCTTCACCCATGTGACAAACGGTGTTCACATACCGACATGGGACTCGCCTGTCGCCCAGGAGCTGTGGGCCGGGGCCTGTCCGGGAGGCTTGGGACCGGAGGATATAGACTACTGGAAGGATGGAATCAGCAGGAAGAGCGACTATGAGCTGTGGTGCTTCAGAGGTGAGGCCCGCAGGGATCTAGTCGAATACGTTCGAAGGCGGCACCTCCGGGAGGAGGCGGCTTGGGGGGCTGGCGAAGAGGAGCTGAAAGAGGCCATGCATATCCTGGACCCGAATGTCCTGACGATCGGCTTTGCGAGGAGGGCGACTGCTTATAAGAGGACGGATCTGCTCTTGACCGACCCCGAGAGGTTGTCTGGAATTCTTCAAGACCAGAGGCGGCCTGTGCAGCTCGTCATGGCTGCCAAGGCCCATCCATCGGATAGCCGGGGAAAGGAGATGGTGAGACAGATGGCGTCATTTGCAGCCAGGCCTGAGCTATCGGGGAGGGCGGTCTTCCTCTCTGACTACGATATAGACCTGGCGCAGCATCTTCAGCCCGGGGTGGACGTCTGGATCAACACGCCGCGCCGGCCCAATGAGGCATGCGGGACCAGCGGTATGAAGGTCCTGGCAAACGGAGGGCTCAACCTCTCAAATCTGGACGGCTGGTGGGATGAGGCTTATGAGCCGGATGTGGGCTGGTGCCTGGGAGACGATAGGGAGAACAGCGGCCCCGAGAGGGATATCGAGGAGGCCGATATGCTCTATCGGCTGATCGAGGAGAAGGTCGTCCCTCTCTTTTATGAGAGGGATTCAGATGGGATTGCAAGGGGCTGGACTGCTATGGTTCGGTCCAGCATGACAAAGCTCACTCCGCGTTTCAGCAGCGAGAGGATGATGAGGGAGTATTTGGAGAAGATCTACAGGCCGGCCGCCCTCTCTTACCGCAGGCGTTCGGCTGAGGGGGGAAGGATTGCAGCCGAGATGGCTGCATGGGAGGAGAGGCTCTCTGAGGGCTGGAAGGATCTGCGATTCGGGAGTCTCACAGTTGATAGAGAGGAGGAGATTTGGAGCTTCTCAGTCGAGGCTTATCTGGGAGAGCTTCATCCTGATGATATCCGGCTAGAGCTGTATGCAGACCCCATTCCTGGAGCAGGCGGCAGCCCTGAGAGGATAGCCATGAAGCGACTGGGGCCGCTTGCGGGGGCTGTGAACGGTTTTGTATTCGGGGCGAGCGTCCCGGTTGCGAGGTCGGCTGAGGACTACACTCCCAGAATCGTCCCGTATCACCCGGAGGCGTTTATACCGATGGAAGAGGCGCATATTTTGTGGATGAGGTGAAGGCATCAATTTGCGTTGCTTCGATGCCTGAAGAAAGATGTATATGCACATAGAATAATAATTCTTTGTGATCTCCGCG
>JBFYLF010000205.1:0-2848 GCA_041305505.1 Methanothrix sp.
GGCCTGATCTCAAGGTCCCGAGCAACCTTCTCGTCCGCAGCAATGATCCTCTGGACCAGCGTCTTGATCTCTATTGGGCAGCCTGTGATGACCTCCAGCAGGCCTGTCACCGAGCCGTCAGTTCCTAGAAGCATCTTTTGAACGGGACTGAGGCTGCCGAGAGCTCTCTCTAGATTGGAGATATCTCCGGCAGGTGAGACGGGCATTTGTGCCATAAAAATAAATCCCAGGGCGGGAATAAAGTTTTTCCCCTTCCAGAGGATCTGAAAGAGAGAGGAACTGAAGAGAGAGGAACTGAGATCATGACTTCAAGAATATCCGGATTTTACAGGCTCGCCCCTGCCGAGAGGCTAGCTGCCGTGGCGGAGCAGGCCTCTTTAGGAAAGGAGGAGACGGACCAGTTGGAGAAGGGTCTGTCTCTCGACCAGGCTGACAAGATGGTCGAGAATGTGATAGGAATGTTCCAGGTGCCGATGGGAGTTGCCACCAACTTCGTAATCGACGGCCGGGAGGTACTGATTCCCATGGCGACCGAGGAGCCTTCGGTCATTGCTGCCGCCAGCAATGGCGCAAGGATGGCAAGGGAGGGCGGCGGCTTTCTAACATCAAGCACAGGGCCGGTCATGCGTGCCCAGATTCAGGCAACAGGCATTGAGGACCCCTATTCAGCTCGCCAGGCGGTGCTGCTCCACAAAGATGATCTGATTGCGATGGCCAACGAAAAGGACCCAATGCTGGTCAAGTTCGGCGGCGGCGTCAAGGACATTGAGGTCTATGTCATAGACTCCAGGCAGGGGCCGATGGTTGTGACTCACCTCATAGTCGACTGCCGGGATGCCATGGGAGCCAATGCAGTCAATACTATGGCCGAGTCTCTCGCACCGCGAATAGAGCAGATCACCGGGGGACGGGTCTATCTTCGAATCATCTCGAACCTGGCGGATCTTCGTCTCGCCAGAGCAAGAGCTGTCTTCAAGGCGGAGGAGATCGGCGGGCATGAGGTCGTGGACGGAATCCTTCTGGCCGCGGAGCTGGCCCAGGTTGATCCATACCGCGCTGCAACCCACAACAAAGGCATAATGAATGGAGTGACGGCTGTGGTCCTTGCCACAGGAAACGACACGAGAGCAGTTGAGGCCGGAGCTCATGCTTATGCCTCGATTGGTGGGAGATACAGGTCGCTCACCCGCTACGAGAAGAACAGGGACGGCGACCTGGTGGGAAGCATTGAAATGCCAGTTGCAGTCGGCCTTGTTGGCGGTGCGACGAGGGTCCATCCGGCAGCCAAGACTGCTGTCAAGATCCTCGGTGTCAAGAGCGCAGACGAACTCTCCCGAATAATAGCCACGGTGGGCCTCTGCCAGAACTTCGCAGCTCTTCGGGCTCTGGCCTCTGAGGGAATTCAGAGGGGGCACATGTCTCTGCACGCCAAGAACGTCGCCGTTCAGGCCGGGGCCAAGTGCGATATGATTGAGATCATCGCCGCCAGGATGGCTGCCGAGCGGAGGATCAGCGTCGCAAGGGCTGCAGAGCTGATGGAAGAGATGGACGAAAAGTCAAAGGGGAAGAGTTGAGCGAGAAGGAAAGGGGCGACAGAAGGAGCGATCGATGCAGCATCGGCGTCCTGGGCCCGCAGGGTACCTACTCTGAGAAGGCAGCTCTCCTCTGGTCGAGAGGACAGCCGAAGGCATCTCTTGTCTATTTCCCGGACTTTGAGGAGATACTGGTGGCAGTCGAAGAAGGAAGAGTCGATGCAGGCATAGTCCCGGTGGAAAACAGCCTTGAGGGCGCTGTCACTGCCGTCATGGACCTGCTCTTGAGGCTTGATGTGGCAATCGTCGGAGAGGTGAATCTCCCGATAAGGCACTGCCTGGTCGGCCAGGGTCAGGGCGAGATCAAGGTGATCCTATCTCACCCCCAGGCATTGGCCCAGTGCAGGCAGTACCTTCATGAGCACTTTCCGGGAGCTGAGATCAGGACAACAGGTTCGACCTCTCATGCAGCCCGGCTGGCACAGGAGTTTCCCGAGATGGCGGCAATTGCCGGCCAGGAGGCTGCACAAAGGTATGGTCTCAAGATCCTGGCAAGGGAGATCCAGGATGCTGAGGACAACGTCACCAGATTCATCGTGGCCGGCAAAAGCTATGCGGCCCCGACCGGGAGGGATAAGACATCTCTCATAATCTATCTGGACAAAGACCGGCCCGGAGCCCTGTACTCAATCCTCGGGGAGTTTGCCAGCCGGAGCATCAATTTGACGAGGATAGAATCCCGTCCGAGCAGAAAGGGGCTGGGAGACTACTACTTCTACATCGACCTTGAGGGGCACATGAACGACACGGCTCTCGGAGAGGCGATTGGTGCAGTGAAAGAAAAAGCCGCCATGGTCAGGGTGCTGGGCTCTTATCCGAGAGCCGCTGGCCGCGCTTCGAGCTGATCCAAATTGTCGAAGGCTGACAGGATAGGAATAGTGCTTGCCCCCTATGGCACACTCTCCTCCAATGCACTTGCCACATATCGCCGAATGGCGGAGGCATATGAGATGGAGTTTCCAGGGCAGCCTGTCCGGCTGGCATTCACTTCAGAGCTTATGAGAAAGCGTCTTTCAGAGAGAGAGGGGATCTTTATGCCCGGCCTCACGGGCGCTCTGGAGGACCTCAAGGGCATCGGATGTGAGTACGCTGTCGTCCAGTCGCTTCATATCGTTCCCACAAGCTCGCAGCAGCGGTCCGGGAGCTGAATGACGGCGAGGCCATCGGCCTCTCGGGCATCTGGCTGGGCCTCCCGCTCCTCTCAAGCCTGGAGGACTGCCTGGCCGTATCATCTCTTCTGCCTTCTCTTCTTAGCC
>JBFYLF010000206.1:0-2856 GCA_041305505.1 Methanothrix sp.
ACCTTGCGGCTCCCACGGATGAGGATGATCGCATAGTATCCGGCAACCGCAGCCACAACACCTATGGGAATCGCTGCCAGCGGCGTCACAAACCCCGCCGCTGGAGTGATCGCTGCAAGACCTGCCACAGCGCCTGTGACTATTCCCAGAGCTGAGGGAGCCCTCTCGCGCCAGGAGAGGAGCATCCAGGTCGTAGCAGCCGCGGCGGCTGATGTGTTTGTGGTGACAAAGGCATTGGCTGCGATGCCGTTTGCCGCCAGCGCCGAGCCGGCATTGAATCCAAACCAGCCGAACCAGAGCAGAGCCGCGCCCATTACAGTCGTCGGGATGTTGTGCGGCTCCATCGGATCAGTGCCAAAGCCCTTCCTGGCCCCTATAACCATAGCCACCGCCAGGGCCGAGACCCCGGCAGTGATGTGAACGACAATTCCGCCTGCAAAGTCGAGGGCCCCCATCTGCTGGAGCCACCCTCCGCCCCAGACCCAGTGGGCCACGGGGTCGTAGACCAGAGTCGCCCAGGCCAGGGAGAAGACCAGGAAGGAGCTGAACTTGATCCGCTCTACATAGCTGCCCGTTATCAGGGAGACTGTGATGATCGCAAACATGGCCTGAAATATCATGAATGTGAGAGAGGGAATGGTGAGGCCCTCCTTGGCATCGAGCCCCACCCCTGAGAGCCCCAGGAAATCCAGGCCCCCTATCAGCCCGCCCACGTCCGATCCAAAGGCCAGGCTGTAGCCGTATAGTATCCACTGAAGGCTGATTATGCCCATAATGGCAAAGCTGAATATGATTGTCGATATGGCATTCTTCTTTCGGACCATTCCCCCGTAGAAGAGTCCCACTCCGGGGATCATGATCAAAACGAGAGCGGCGCTGATGAGCACCCAGGCATTGTCTGCGGCGTTTATTGCAGCCTCCTCAGCAGAGGCGCTGCCAGCCAGCAGAACTGATAGCAATAAGCATAACAGAATCAAACGGGATGAATGCAAGGCAAATCACCACATGATAAGATCAAAACATAAGCTATAAGCATATTTGGGAATAAGTATGCTTAGTTCATATGAATTGTGAAATCATCCTAATCAAATTTCATAAAAGTTGTGAGATCATCATAAGCGAGAAGCCTGAATCTCTGCTGCAAAAACAATCGGCATCAGCCCTACTCCAAAGCCATCTTAGCCTTCGCCTCACTGTCTAGCTTTTGCGCTCTCTTCTCCTCCTTCTTCCTCTCGACCCTGTACTCCTGAAAGAGGCTCTCCAGCCGCTCTGCCTCCTTCCTCGCCCGGCGTGCGATAGCCTCCTCTTCCCAGGCGGCCCTGGCCGCGGCTAGGTCCTCGGGCCGGATGAAGGGCAGGTTGTTGATCCTCTGCACCGGGAGGCTGCGGCTGGAGAAGACAGGTATCCCCAGATCGAAGAAGTGCTCCCTCTGGGCCTGGGCCATCTCCTCTCCCGCCACAACGCCTGCTATGCCCTTCTCGGAGATGAGTTCAATCGTGCTCCGCCCTCCACCCGAGGCGTCCTCTAAAAAGACCAGATCGCCCTTCTCAAGGCCGAACTGCTCCGCCGCCTGGAGTACAGCCTCACGGGAGAAGGCTGAGAGGGCTTTAAGCTGCAGGAGCCCTCGCGTATCCTCTATCGCCTCGGCCTTCTTCTGCCTCGCTAAAGAGCGCTTCAGCTTTTTGATATGTTTTCTCTCGGAGCGCAGGACAGAGCGCAGCCTCTCTATCTCCTTGTCCCTGATCTTGATCTCATGCTGCCTCTTGATCTCCCTGGCGTTTTTATCCCGCAGCCTCTCGATCTTGCTGCCCATAGCCGTCAGGGCCGCCTCCTTCTCCCTCAGATCCTCCTTCAGCTCATCGACATAGGAGCGAAGCGTCCTCACCTGCTCGGCAAGCTGCTGATTTTGCTGGCGAAGAGCCACCACATCTGGAGAAGCATCCTGCCCTGCCCCGGCCTCCTCTGGCGCAGAATGGGCCCTTGACGGCTGAAGAGCGACATGGGGCATGACCAGCTCCGCTACGGCGTTCTCAATTGAGAAGCCGCGAACCACCAGGGCTTTGACCTCATCTGGATCGATCTCCTCCGGGACCTTCCTCTCCACCTGCAAAAACTTGTTCCTGTATTTTTTGAAGGCGCTGCAGGCCGCAGCCAGAGCATCCCTCTCGTGGTCATTCCTGTATCCATACTCCCGCCCGAGGGCGATCTTCTCCTCAGCAGAAATGTCCGCTCCAGGAGAGAAGAGCACAGCATTAAAGGCCCTCTTCACCTTCTCGACCGCGCCGGGGGTCGGGTAGACGTCGGTTGCGACCAGAAGGGGCCGGCCACGAGCAGCAATCCATTCTATGACATCCGAAGAGGACATCGCCCGGGAGCTGATCAGGTCAACCAGCTCTCCGGAGAGGCTTAAGGCTGCTATGCCCGTGGTCGTTCCGGGGTCCAGGCCGACTATGATGTAGCCTCGCCTCTGCTGCAGCGGCCTGAACTCCAGCTCCTGCCTCTCGATGCTCTGAACCAGGACCTGTGCATCGCTCGAGTAGCCTGTGCTTATGTGCACCTTCTCCTTTGGCGCCTCAACCACGAACTCGGCCCTGGTGTAGCCGCCCATCCCCTCCACAGCCCGCGATGTGTATGAGATCCCGGCTTCTCGAAGCTGCTTTTCCACATCCCGAGCCAGCCCCATCGCCTCTGCCCAGTGATCGGCGCCTGCTCACCTTAATCCAGGTCCTCTCCTCGAAGGCGGATAGGACGGCACCCACTCCCTTGGCAGCCAGCCTTGCAGAGACCTCGGCCTCTTGAAGGGGATTTGTGCGATCAAAGGCGATGCCGTGGTAGCGGGCCAGCTTGACCAGGGAC
>JBFYLF010000207.1:0-2678 GCA_041305505.1 Methanothrix sp.
ACACGAATACTATCCGATATTCACATCATTTCTGATACTGGTAGGAGTGCAACTGATCTCTCTGGCATTGATTGTGGATTTTATGACAAAGAAGCTGGATAGAATCGAGGAGCGGCTACGCTAATGATTAAGAATGCCGGGAAAAATCCGGTGAGGCGCATTGAATCGATTAGGCCTGAAGCAAGGGGAAATATGAATACAATACTAATAATATTATTGGGGGTTGTTTTTGCAGCAGTGGGTCAGGTCTCCTGGAAGCTGGGAATGAATTTGATAGGCCCGGTGACTGATTTCCGACCATCCGACCTTATTTCGGTCTTCCTGGACCCCCACATCCTATTCGGGCTGATCATGTATGCTCTCAGCACTGTATTCTGGCTGATCGCTCTCTCCAGAATGGAGCTCTCCTTTGTATATCCATTTATATCGCTTACATATGTTCTGGTGCTGGCCCTTTCTTATCTGGTTCTCAAAGAGAGCATTGGCCTTAATAAAATAGCAGGAACTGTGCTTATAATACTAGGACTAATAATAATATCTAGATTTAACTAGCGAGGGATTGCTCCCCCGAGAAGATCTTTGGCCATATCGCAGCTCCTTAGCAGTGCACAGAGCGGGAAGATGGCCGAAACACGGCCTAACCGTGTGGCTCTCTGAATCGATTAATTTACATTTCTGACAGCCCATTTCGTCTCCTTCCACCAATCGCTCTCTATGAGGGTTGCATTATAGCCCATGAGCTTAAGGCTGTAGAAAAGTGAGTAGGCCTCCGGCGTTCCATAGACGATGACAGTAGCATCATCATCCAGCCTGCGCTCAAAGAGATCTTTCAGCTTGCTCGCGGATTTTATTCTGGAGTGCTCGCCATAGATCTTATCAAGAGAGAGGCATATCGACTCGTTGCCCAGCCTCATCTGGCCGTATTCTGAGAAGTCCCTGCCATCAAGGATCCTGACATTGGACTGGGTGAGAATGCTCTCCAGGCTGTCTGATGTTAAACGAAGAGACGGCTGTATTCTGACTGTGTAATTGGACTTCTGCGAGGAAGGGGCATTTGTGGTGAGGGAGAGGCCCGCCTCCTCTGCAGCCTCAACTCCGCCGTCGAGAAGGCTCATATTCTCGTGCCCCAGATAAGTTAGAGCCCAGAACATGAATGGACCGCCCTCATCAGAGCCGCCATATATTATGATTCGATCGTTCTCCTCGACCCCGGTCCGGCGCAGGGCTGCCTCGAGGAGGGAGGGCTCAAGGATGCCGCCACTTTGCACGCTCTTCCAGTAGATGTTCCTGGCCTCTGGGATATGCCCTGCAATGTAATCGCCCTCAGACCTGACATCGAGAAGAATTCCACCGTCTTCGATTGCCGTCGGGATTGCGATGAGATCTGCCCTGGCATAATCCTCTGCAGCCGGAGCAGGATCGCTCTGGGCTGTCGCATTGGCGTTTGGCTGTGTCTGGCCGTTTTGCCCATTCATTTGAGCCGCTTCGTAGGCATCCTTCTGAGCGAGCCAGCCATCAAGGTTTGTCCAGTCCGGGCAGGTAGGACAGAACTCGCCGGTCTCAGTGCCCGCTTTGGCTGTATCTGCCAGCAGGCCTACGCAAACTGAACAGATCATGCACAGCAGCAATGCCGCTGGAGCCTTCTTTCCAGTATCGATAACTGGGGTTACACCGCCGCCCATAATTGAAATCACTCCCATTGTAAGGAATCCTGCCACTATTTCAGCCTTGCTCAGCAATCAGGAAGGTATATATACACTTAAAATGTTCATCAAAGTAATAATTAGAACTATGATGTACAAATTAATACATTAGAAGGTGGGCAAATTGAGAGGAACATCGATTCGAATGGAGAGGATAATCAACCGAAGAACAGGAAACGCAGTCATAATTCCCATGGACCACGGGGTGACAGTGGGCCCAATCAAGGGCATAAAGAGCGTCAAAGCCATAGCCGACGCTGTAGCTTCGGGAGGAGCCGATGCAGCAATAGTCCACAAGGGAGCTGCAGCATTCGGCCATCGGGGATACGGCAGGGACCTCGGGCTGATCATCCATCTCTCGGCATCAACTTCTCTAGGCCCCGATCCGAACAACAAGGTGCTTGTGGCCACCGTCAAGGAGGCGATCAAAATAGGAGCTGATGCCGTTAGCATCCATGTCAATGTGGGGGCTGAGGACGAGAGCAGCATGCTCCATACCCTGGGAGTGGTCTCGAGAGAATGTCAGGAATGGGGAATGCCATTGCTGGCTATGATGTATCCGCGGGGCAAGAAGATCAAAGACGAATACTCAGAGGAGTACATCGCACATGCAGCAAGGGTCGGAGCTGAACTGGGGGCTGATATAGTCAAGACGAACTATACAGGAGAGCAGGACAGCTTTGCGAGAGTAGTCGAGGGCTGCCCGGTGCCGGTGGTCATCGCAGGTGGCCCGAGGGTCGAGTCGGAGCTTGATCTGCTCAGAATGGTTGAGGGCGCGATATCGGCAGGGGCGCGTGGCGTAGCCATAGGCAGAAATGTCTTCCAGCATGACAGCCCTGCCCTCATCACAAGCCGCATATGCGCCGTAGTTCATAAGGGGATGAGGGCTGAGGAGGCCATGACCGTTGCTCCTGCGAAATGAATAACCTGCTGCCAGCCCCTTGATTTGGGGCAGCAGAGATAATAAGGCAGAGC
>JBFYLF010000208.1:0-6944 GCA_041305505.1 Methanothrix sp.
AAGGCAATACCGATGCTATCGACTAGGGCTGCTTGCCTGTCGTTCTGCTTCCACATGGCAATTCCCCTCAAATACCAGTCCCTTTTCATTGTGGCCGGGCCTAGCCCTTCCACTTTATGGTGTTGCCCTTCATCTTCAAGACCCCGCTCTTCTCTAAAGACCTTGCGATCTCCTCAGCCACCGGGCTGCCCTCTATGCTCATGAGCCACTTATCGCCGAACTCGACATCACAAAGTTCGGCAAAATCCTCTATGTCCATTTTTCCCTTTTTTGCAACATCCACCAGGTGCCTTATGATCAATCCCAGGGATCTGATCTTCAGAAATTCGTCGCCGAATTCGTCCTGAAACTCCTCATCAATTTCATCAAAGAGCGATGCAGAGAACTCGTCTATGGTGATCTCGTATTTTTTGAGCAGATCCACATCCATTCTTTGAAAGAGGAGGGGCTCTTTTGTATCCTCATAGTCGGAGCTGACGGGAATGCTGACTATGGGATCATCCAGCCGGTCTCCAACCGGTGATCCGAACTCTATCTCGTTGAGATCGATTATCTTTTCCGCAAAATCTACGGCCACTATGCATTCTGCCCAGGTCCTGGCATAGTTGTCTTCAGTCTCTTCATCGATTTCTGTATCCTTTTCTTTGATCAACTGGAAATTGGCCATAGATTCCTTCCAGCCGGGAATAACCTCTTCCAGGAAAAGATCTTCAAACGTCTCACTCGTGGCACCCTTTTCCAGGGCATTTTTCAGGGCAGAAAGATACTGCTCTCTTTTAGCGATCTCTGTCTTTTCCTTGACCAAAGAGAGCTTTCCCTGCAAAGAGGCGGAATAATCCGTTCTGGCCAGAACCAGGCCCCGGACGTCAACCTTAATCCCGGCATCTTTCAGATAATTGGCGACAGTCTTGGCTTCGTCCTCGTAATATTCTCCCACTTTGAACATAATTCAAGATCACAGTTATTGCTTATGAGGTTTGCCAGGCGTGGGCACAGGTCACAGGGTGAGAAAAATGAGTAGCATTGAAGAGGCCTTGTTCAGGCCGGGACGAGAACCTTCTCAGAGCTGCTCAAACTCTTCTCCATGCTGGCATCAAGAGCTGTTCTCATCTCCTGCTTTTGGATCTCTTCAAAGCTGCCGTTCTCTAAGAGGTCCTCCATCATTCCGCCGAGAATGTCATCCATGACCTCCATCTTGAAGCAGAGGCGCTGCCTTTGCGCATAATAGCTGTTTATCTGCATCTGCAAGAGCGGGCTTGTGCTGGCCTGCTCGCCGATGTTTAATGCTGCAAGATCGCCGTCCACCAATCTGACTTTATCCTTGATCTTATTGTAAAGGTCGAACCAGCTCAGAATGGACGAAGAGTCAAGCTTGGAGAGCTTTGGCATCATCCGCCCGAACCTTTGCGAAAGCTTGATCAGATCCTCATTGGCGGAGCGAATAGTATCCTGATGGCGGGCGAGGTCTGAGGCGCACTTTGCGAATTCCGGGTTCTTGGACATAATCTATCACCTTGAGGTATGGATCGAAGATGAACAAAGGCAGTTGATAAGGGCGAGCCTGGCGGGGCGAAAGTGATGGCCCGTCCAGGAGAGCAATATTTATGCAGAGGAGGAAAAGAGCCTGGCATATGAGCGAAGGATCGGCGAGCGGGACATGAGTGGCGATGATAGCGTCACGCGGGCACGCCGGCTCTGCCATCAGCTCTTCTTCTCCTCCTGCGTGGATGAGAAGAGAGCGGGCCGGCATGAAGCCCTCCTTTGCCAGCGTCCTCACTGGTCCGTCTTGAAGAGGGAGGAACAGATCGAGAGAATCGATCAGGGAGAGAGTGTCCCATTCGACATAGCTCTGCCTCTTCCGGCCAGAGATGATAGGGCAGAGTCCGATGCGGGTGTCGCGCTCTTTTGGGAGAGGTTCGTCTGTCAGAGGTGCGGGAGGTGCTGCTTCACACCCGGAGCCGGACTGTACCTTGAGAGAGAGGACTATGAGAGGATCGGCGAGCGCATTGGAAAAAAGAAGTTTCGATCGCTCTGCCGATATGATAAAGAGCTGAAGGCCTGGGTCTTGCAGCAGCCCTGCCCATTTTACAGCCTGAAAGAAGGCTGCACCATCTACGAGATCAGGCCGCTCACCTGTACCAAGTATCCGCTTCATCCGCCACTTCCAGAGATGCCCTACAATCTGGCTGTTGATGCCTTCTGCCCGGCAGCCCGTCTCCTGGTCAAGGATACTCTGGGCTGGTGGATCATCTGCGAGAACAACTGGGCGGCATTACTTCATAAGTTGGAAGAAAAAGAGCTGATAGACGGAAAAAAGGGCCCTGAAATCCTCAAAGCATCTTTTGCTCAATCATGTGATCTATGATTTCAGCAAAACCGTTGCCGTACTCTGCATCTGCCACATAGTCTGAGATCTGCTTGAGCTCCGGGCTGGAGTTCGCCACGCAGGCTCTGTATCCGGCCAGCCTGAACATGGGAATGTCGCTCTTGCTGTCACCTATGGCGGCAAATGAGGAGAGATCGATGTTCATTCGCCGAGCGATGCGGGAGAGACCCGTGCCTTTGTCGACATCCCGGTCCTTGATGTGAACCGCAAATGTGGTGTCAATTATATCGACTGGCAGCCCCAGCTCTTCCGCACGGCGTGCGGCTGCGGCAACATCGAAGCTCCTCTGCAAAGCTATGTCTGTGAATCTGTACCTGGCCGAGTTGTACCTCTGGAGAGGTAATTCCAGGGATAGCTTCTGGAAGGCATCCTCGCAGATCTGCAGGTTTGCCAGGATCTCTATCTCATCCTCTGAGTGGGATATGACCCCGCCGTTCTCGGAGATGAATATTCGAGGAGTGCCCAGCAGAACTGAGACGGCTCTTGTGAAGCAGTGGGTGTTTCCAGTGCTCAGAACCACGGGAATATCGAGGCTTCGAAGAGCCCTGACAGCCTCCGCGCATAGAACCCTCTTGCTGTCGCTGAGTGTGCCGTCTATGTCCACAGCCAGGGCCTTGATAGATGTCATGCCCTCATGCCCTCACGCTGCCACAAAGGCCCGCCTGGCAAAATCTTTCGCGCTGTCCAATTGGTTCGCATTCTATCAATCCCCCATTGAAGAAGTGATTTGGTGGCCTTTGGAAGGCTAAAAAAGCTTTCCCTCTTGAAGAGGCGAGCATTCGCCCTCAGATAAGCGGCCTTGGCTGCTTGCTCTCAGGGGCGAGGGGCAGGCTGCCCTTGTGCATTACCAGCGGCTGTCTGAAGTGCAGGGCCCTGTTCAGGAGTAGCCTCTTCCCCGCCCAGGTCAGGGCGAAGACGGGAATTGATATGCCCATCTGGAGCAGCGCCTTCTTTCCCACCAGATCCCGGACCGCCTTTGAGGCGCAGGACCAGACAAGGTCGCAGCTTTGCGCAAGCTGTGCAGCCTGCATCTCAGTGATCCCGCTGGTGTGTACAGCCAGGATGATCGGCTCTGCTCCAAGCTCCACTCCCCGTGCCCGGATGGCGCCAGCATCGCCGGCAGTGCATCCGGCCAGAGTTACGGCTATCCTCTCGAAGCCCATAGCCACGGCCTTCTCATAGGTCCGCCTCTGGTCGATGCTGGCCCTGCGGTCCAGAAGAATGCAGCCACGGGCCTCCAGCCCCTCCTGGATCTCGATGATAGGTTCGGTTTGTATAAGTCCCGTCATGTGGGCTCCTATGGCCTGAAGCACATCCGGCCTGGTGGCGATCAGGCTGCCCGCGCCCTCGCAGACCAGCACAGCCGCGTCCACCAGGCCCTCCTTCATTCCGTCTGCCAGGATCTCCGAGGCGCCGAAGCTCACGGGCTGCTCTTCAAGCTCCAGGACCCTTGAAGGGCCGTACATGCCAGTCTCTCTCATGTGGAGCTGCAAAACCCGCTCGACGCTCTCCCGGCTCTCCTCCTCAATGCCGTAAAGATCGCGGCGCAGGGGGCAGAAGCTGACGCCGGGGTCGCTCAGGACCTCGATCTTGCCATCCTTGATCCGTACCCTGGCTTTGGCCATCTCCAGCAGATGCTCGGACATTTTGACCACCCAAAAAACTGCCTAATTCGTCCTCTTAATATTCATTGACTTACAGCGAGGGCATGCGACCTTGTAGCCGAAGCCCTTGAAGACCAGGCTGCAATCCCCGCAGCGATAGTCCTTGGCGAAGACATCCTCAAGGCTGCCCAGATCGATTCCACAGCCGCAGGTGGCGCACATGAAAAAGAGAATGGCCTGCTGATCGTAAATAGGTTACCCAATGAGCTTGATGATAATCATTCCTGAGCGCACCTGCCTGCCCTTTCTATCAATTATGACCAGGGCATTCTCGGTCAGGACGATATCTGCCCTTTCTATCAATCATGGCCAGGGCGTTCTCGGTCAAGACGATCCTCTGCGCTTTGTGCCTGGCGCTCTTGACTATGACCACCGGATCGCTGATCTTTCTTGCTTTGAACTATGGTCTATTCGGGAAATCTCATCTTCTTTCGTCCAGCGCAAGCAGGAGCAGGTTCTCAATACAGTCTACAACATTCTTTTGGGGCATCCTGCGGTACATATTGATGGCATCTATATCCGCAGGGATTTCCCGCAGAATTTCCACAAGGAATGGATATTCCTGAAGCTTTTCACCTAGATATCGAATATCGATCTCCCTGCCCCGGATTTCAGGATCGATGAGTGCGAGAATATCGGCGCGATCTTTGCGCAGCTTGCTGCTATCCCACTCCTCGTCAATTGATGTTCTATTCTGTATCCGGAATGAACGGTCCCATATCGCCTTAAGCTTGAAAATGATGAGTAAGGCTTGATCCGGAACAATCACAGGAAAACCAGTGATGATCTCTCGCATCTTTGTATGGCCGTCAAGAAGCGAGAACGGACACTCCTCATGTCTCCCCTCAAACATGCAGATATCCTCACGTGACCCGAAATCGATGAGGATCTTTCCTTCTGGCACAATTTTTGCCACGGTGGTGGGGGCCATCCTGTCCCTCTGGGGAACAAATCCGCGCTCATTTCTCAGGTACCACATCAGATCCTGCCGGGATCTGCTGTTGGTGACCAGATCGATATCTACTGATCCATACCAGGGGTTATAGCTGTATACCGCCCAGCCGCCTATAAGGACAGTAACAGGCCCGCTCTCATCTCTCTCATGGGCACGTATCCAGCGGAATATCTCAATCAATTCCTCTCTCGATGAATCTATGACCGTTCGTGGAACTTTATAATTGATCATAGATTTCCACCAGTTTTTGTGTGATGTCGCGTCCCGAATATCCGAGGCCTGCACAGTCAAGGAGGAGCTGTGCAGGTGAAACAAGCCAGACGCCCTCTACAGATAGCATCCTGCGATCCTTGAACACATCTCTGTCTGGGGTGTAGATTCGCACAGCTATTCCTCCCGCGGAAGTCACATCAAACATTCCTGTAAGCTTGGCGATGTTCTTCTTTTCAAGATACAGGTAGACTGTATCGTGCCTTGCGCTGTAGCCGGTATAAATCTCTCCTGCTGTGAAGCTGGTAAAAGCGCATTGGATCTGCTGGTCGCTGCAGACAGAGCAGATTTCCTGCGCCAGCCCAATGGGGCTATTGGCAGCCATGCGGATCTCCTGGGCCAAGAGCCTCTCAAAGGGACGCTCCCAGGCAATGCCATTGAGGAGCTTATTGATATCGGTAATCTTTATTCTGCCGCCGGTGTCTGATACGATTCCCTTTGAAGCAAGGGCCTTTATGGTTGCATGGGTCCAGCCGTAGGATACCCCGGACTTGATTGAGAGCTGCCTGATAGATGCACCCTTTATCTTGAGGAGACTTGAGATAACCTGCCATGACTTGGGGGAGGCAAGTTTCATCGAGGCAGCTCCAGGCTTCCCATGAGCCTCTTCCAGGCAGATGCTGGCAGGCAGCTTAATGAAGCGTATGCCGATCTCTTTTGAGGCCTCTAAAGCTTCCGGTGTTATCCGTTTTCCTGCCATGACGAATTCGATATTATGAGTGTCGAGATTGCTGGCGCTCAGGAGAAGTTTTAAAAATCCAATCTGTGAGAGTGCCTCAAATCGCACTACACGTTTGAGCTCGACCGCATACATTCTGTTGCCATCTTCGATGACCAGGTCGAACTGAATAGGGTATTTATCTCTGATCGCACTATCCTGCCTTATCGACGCATTTGGGCTGAATCCAAGCTCTGCCCGGAGCAGCCCAATCAGCTCAGAATCGACGGATGAGATAGAATTCATACCGGATATCAGTATTCACTGATAGGTATATATAGTTATCAGTGACATGCTGTATCAGCGTTTAGTAAAAGATGATGAAGATATCACTGACCAATGAGTTGGTGCGACATCATTCCTGAGCGCACCATCTGCCCTTTCTGTCGATTATTGCCAGAGCGTTCTCAGTCAAGACGATCCTCTGCGCTTTATGTCTGGCGCTTTTCACTATGACCACCGGATCGCTGATCTTCCTGGCCTCGGCTACGATCCGATGGCCGTGGATGGAGTCTCCCACCTCATAGCCTTTCATCGAACGGCCTCCATCTTGCCCTCCTTCTCCAGGTCATCCATTATCTTGCATACCAGCTCATAATCCAGCTCCAGATCGGTGCTGGCATCGGAAGCATATGCTTCTCCTTTCATCTGGAAATAGCCCGCAACTTCCTTTTTGGCGGTCTCATAATCCAGATCAAGGTACTGGATGACCTTTATCGCCGCCAGCTTTTCCCTTACTGCGTCACGGATGAAGTCAGAGGGATTGAGGTAGAGGCCAGCCTCCACAAGCTTATTGATCTGTCCGATCTCATTAGGGGTCAGCTTTGCGCCAACTACCTTGCCTGAAATGCTCACAAGGCGGATATCTGCGCTCATGCTCGTTATATTGGTTTAAACTAATTCATAGGGATTTCGGGCGGGATTATGATAGGCACGCATTTTCCGATGGTG
>JBFYLF010000209.1:0-3498 GCA_041305505.1 Methanothrix sp.
TAGCTATGCCAGATTTGTCACCGAGATCTTTCGCCAAATCTAGGCTCTGCTCGTAGAGCTTTACTGCCTCCGAATAGTTGCCCTGCTGATAGTGGACATTGCCAAGCTGGTGAAGGATTGCTGCGACATTTCGGCGGTCGCCCTGCTCATTGAGAACCGCTTCCGCTTCTTCTAGAAGCCTTATTGCATTTTTAAGATCTCCAACACCACGATATAAAATGGCCAAATTTACAGTAGCAATGGCTTTTTTTGCGCCCGAGGTCGTATTAGCCGACTGCTGCGAGAGGCTCATGGCTAGCTCGACATAGCCCCAACGAGCCAGATATTGAATGGCAGCTTCGACAATGTCTGCAGCTCTCTCTGGCCCGAAGAAGGTCCCATAGATTCTGGTTTACCTTCACCTGCATCTCATAGTGCTGGGCGGCCCGAATCAGAAGGGGCCGGAGGTCGATTCCCTTATCCTTCGCCTCCTGCTGCACAAACTTCCGGACCAGGGTATGCACAGAGTACAGCCTGATCTCCCGCTCTTCCTGTCGAACCGCCAGGCCCAGGCGGAGAAGCTCCCTCAGAGGCTTGCTGACCGATGGAGAGGGCGTATTATCATCTCCCATCATCCACCTCAGGGCCTCCTCGGGCGCTGCCTCCTCAAAGATCGAGGCGCGCAGGAGCAGCTCCTTGGCCTCGCCGTCCAGCTGGGAGTGAGCATGGTCGAAGAGAGTGAAGGCCTTGGCCTCCTTTTCCAGAGGCTCCAACCTCTCTAGGAGGTCATCCACCTCGGCACCTTCTGATACCTGCAATGCAAAATGATCCAGTGACCAGGGGTGGCCGCCTACTGCCTTATGAATCTGTTTTTTCTTCTGAAAGTCCAGCTTGGCCAGAGAGGTATGATTGTTCATCAGCCAGATGGCCTCATAGTAGGGCATCTCCGGGAGATGATAGTGCTCCACTGCCGAGACCAGCCTTCCCTCCAAAGGATCGAAATCGATACGAGAGGTGACGATGAACTTGCTGCCGGCGACAGTAGCGCTGAGGAGAGCCGAGACGAAGTCCCTCAGCTCCGGATCAGCAATCTGCTTTCCGCCCTCATCCAGGCAGGACTCCATATTGTCCAGGATGATCAGTAGCCTTCTCTGGTTGAGGATTCTGACCAGCGTCGCTGTCTTGACCGAGATAGGCGCCTGACTGCTCATTAACTGGTTCAGGCTATCAATTCCGGCCATATTTAGAAAGGAGGTCAGCCCGATAAGAATGTCCTCCGCCCTTGTCTGAGGATTGCATCTATGTCCGAAGAAACCCTCAAAGTGGCGATCCATCCTCAAAGCTAGACGGGTTGCCAGAACAGTCTTGCCGATGCCACCCAAACCATAAACTACGGCCGCTCTCTTAATACTGGATAAGAGTACCTTTTGGAGGGCGATAAGCTCTTTCTGCCTGCCTACAAAGCCGTCAATCATCGCCTCGAGATTCCCCAGCATGAATGGCTTTTGGAATAAATCGAAAGTATCAGGCACTATCTTGCCGATACGCAAGCAGTCTGGATCCAGCAGATAGAGCACCGGCGTGGCGAAATCCAACTTATTGCTCCCTTCGGCATTTCTCATAGCTATACGGGCCTCAGTCATAGATAGATCTACGGGATTGCCACTGGTCAGCGCACTGTAGAAGACTTCGGCAAACCTTGAAGCTGATTCATCCAATATGGAATATTGAAATGACACAACAGCAGGAACTCCTTTCCGAGCCAACTTATTAGCAAGGTCCAAATCTGCGCACTTGCAGCTGCTGAGGACCATCAACCTGATCCCACGACCAGCAAATAGATCGGAGATGGTCTGATTGTCTACCACCCAGGCACTAAGATCTTCATTCTCCAGAACCAAGTAACTACAACCATCGGTACATCCTCCATGACCGGAGAAGTGCACTATATGATAGTCATTTTCGTTCAGATAGCTCTGGATAGTCTCGATAGTAGCAATGTCAGTAAAATCCACCACAATCTTTCCACTTGCATGGAGCTTATCGACAGCCCGTAATATCCGATCCCGCTCTTTCTCGGTATTCAGTGGAGCACAGTTTGAATCGACGGGAGATGAAATTATGACCAACATTCGAAGCACAGACTCAATAGGGGGGGATTTAATTCTTTTTTGGCTGGAAGGTAAGCGCGATAGGAGCGTATTTCGCCGTGCTACCAGAAAATCCTCGCCATCGTGCAAGAATTCCCAGGGAAGCTTGACCAGCAATGAGGCACTCTCATCAAACTGCAATCCTATTCGCAAGCCATCGCCATTACCAAGAAGATGCTTCTTGAAATAATCTCCTAGCTCGCCAGCAAAGACCGTTTTAAATAGCTCCTGGCCGAAGTCTCTGTGAAATGTCACCCTGGACTTGGTGTTCACAGCCTCATTTTCCAGCTCCAGCAAATGATGCATTATTCTAAGCTCGTCCAGCCTAAGTTCGAAGGAGTTGGAGGCCACCGGCTTTCCAGCCTCCAAGGCAGATGCTATAAATTGATGCTCATTCTCTTGAGACCGAGATAGCTGGATAACCAGATCCTTGTAGGCCAAAGGCGTCCCTCCATGAGCATGGATATATCTACTTCTTTATACGAATTTCCACTCAGTCTCACCCCAACACCTCTACCGGCCGGAAGTACTCCTGTCGGAAGAGAGCCCCCTCCCGCCGAATAGGCGTCTGCTGATACTCAGAGAGCCAGTTGTAGGGGCCGATGTCCTCCTTGATGGCGTAAAGCGATGGCAGAGGATACTTCTCCGGCCAGAGAGCCTCTCCCGGCTGCCGGCCTAAAGGATCCTCCAGCTCAGCAAAGGCAGGAAGCCGGTACTCTACCCAGGGAGGGGAATACCTCTGACCTCCTGCCTCAGCATCGACCTTTCTGCCCAGCAGCCGCCCGGTGAAGTCGTCCACATGCCAGCGGGTAGCCAGGACTCGGCCTGCTCCCGGTCCTTGTGTGGGTCATCGACAATGAGCACCTGAGCGCCTTTTCCAGTCACAGCGCCCTGAGTGCCCACCGCATTCATGCCGCCGCCTTCAGTCGTGTCCCAGCGGTCGGCTGCCGAGGAGTCGCCGGAGATCTCAACCCGCAGCTCCCCCGGGTGCTCCTGGATGGTGTTTCTTACCTTGCGGCCCCAGGTTGCTGCATAATCGGACTCGTAAGAGGCCAGGATGACCCGGTACTGGGGGAAGAGGTCGAGAAACCAGACAGGGAACCAGTGAGAGACAAGGGCCGATTTGCCATGCCGAGGCGGCATGCTGATGATGAGGCGCGGATAGCGGCCGGCCACGGCCTGGGTGAGCAGAAAGGACAGCTCACGAAGGTGGCGGTAGAGCCGCCACCTGCGGCATGAGAGCCTCTCCGCAAACGTCCCCGGCGTGGCTCTCCAGGCGTTCTGCAAGAGAAGCCGCGAGTCGAACGGCTTCGGGGTCGGCAAGGATAAGCTCCTGGATATACGTGTACTCGATATACTCGCGGGACTC
>JBFYLF010000210.1:0-2609 GCA_041305505.1 Methanothrix sp.
ATCGCAGAGAGAACTGGAATTCACATCGAGGTTGATGAGATCTGCTGCACATTGGAGGAGTGCGGCGTTCCAGTTATAGACGAGTTTGCAAAGAAGCTGGGCAGGCCCGAGCTGGAGGTTCTGACAACGGACGGGCGCATAAGCCAGGTCAAAGTCCTTCGCGGCTCGCCCTGCGGGGCAACATGGCATGCCGCAGCGGGAGTCGTGGGAAAGAGCGTGGACGAGGCCCCTTCGATGACAGGCCTCTTCTGCCAGCAGTACCCATGTCGGGCGGTCCGGGGAACGCCCGGAGGAATCCACACCTCGGGAGACCTTCACAAGGATGCCATGGAAAGAGCCCTGGGCAAGCTCACCAACCTCATTCTTCCCGATCAGTCCCGGCCAATCAAGATCGAACCGGGAAAGAAGGGGCAGAGGGCATGAGAGAGAAGGTGGTCCAGGCCAGCGTCCGGGCTCTTCAAAAGGCAGAGACCTCGCTTCCTGAATGGGTTCTTGATAGGATCATAGATGCTGCTGCGCAGGAGAGCCATCCGCTGGCAAGGCATCACCTTCAGTTCATGCTGGAGAACGTTACAATCGCCGGGGAAGACCGACTGCCTCTCTGTCAGGATACGGGCCTGCCGATATTTCATGTCCAGATTGGTAGAGAACTCTCCCTGGATTTTGATCTGGTGCAGGCCATAGCCGACGGCGTGAGAATCGCAACCAGGACGATTCCTCTGCGGCCAAATGCCGTTCATCCCATAAGCCGCCAGAACAGCCAGGACAACACCGGCCAGGGGATGCCGGACATCATAATGGACTATGTGGACGGGAGAAGCCTGAAGATAACAGCCTTTCCAAAAGGCGCTGGCTCAGAGAACATGAGCCTGATTGGAATGCTCAATCCAGCCGACGACCCATTTGATTTCATAGTGAGGAGCGTCTCCGAGAGGGCAGCCAACGCCTGCCCTCCGCTCTTCCTGGGAATAGGCATAGGCGGCACATTCGACCTCTCTGCAAGGCTCGCCAAGCGCGCACTGCTTGATATGGACGGAAGAAGGGAAGACGGCGAGGAGCTCGCCCTCCTGCAGAGGATCAATGATCTCGGCATCGGTCCCATGGGCCTGGGTGGAGACACAACCGCCCTCGGACTTCGGATAGAGATGGCCTACTGCCACACAGCCTCACTTCCTGTGGCCATCAACTTCCAGTGCTGGGCCAACCGCAAGGCAACCGAGGTGATTCTATGAGCGAGCACCATCTGCATACCCCCCTCTCCGAGAAGGATGTGAGAATGCTGGAGGCTGGTGATGTGGTCTATCTCAGCGGCACCATCTACTCGGCGAGGGACAAAGCCCATGCCCTCATCCGCAAGAGCGGGTGCCCGGTCTCTTTGCAGGGTGCCGCAATCTACCATTGCGGCCCGCTCATCCGGGAAGGAAGGGTCCTCTCAGCAGGGCCCACCACAAGCGTTCGCATGGCCCGCTATACCGAGGGGATGCTGGCACATGGGGTGCGGGCCATCATAGGCAAGGGAGGCCTGCCGCCTGAGCCGTTCAAGGAAAAAGCAGTATATCTGGCCTATCCGGGAGGCTGCGGGGCTGCCGCGGCAAAGCGGCTGGAGGTCAGAGAGGTGCACCTGCAGGAGCTGGGCATGGCCGAGTCCCTCTGGGTATTTGAGGCCACAAATTTCGGCCCGATGATCGTGGCAGTCGACAGCCGGGGCAGAGACCTCTACAGGGAGGCAAGAGGATCGGGAGCAATCAGGAAGAAGAACTGAAGCGTGCCGCAGAGGAGGCGCGGCTCCTCGTCGACCGCGGCTATCCGGCAGGATCGGCCGTCCGCTATGCCTCAGATCACAATCGCTTTCCAGAGGAGCAGAGGATGCTGCTGCGTCGGGTCGTCATCTCAGCAAAGGCCGCGCTCTCCAGAATGGCCAAGGCCAGGCATCCCTCAGACCTCTGCAAAAAGACAGTCTTCCTTGACGGCTACAACACCATCATCACAGTCGAAAGCCTCCTCTCAGGCTACCCCGTCTATCTCTGCGACGACGGATTTGTGCGCGACACCAGGGGGCTATTTCGAAGGTACATATCAGGGACCGTTACCTTTTCGGCCATGGATGAGATCCTGGGTCTGCTCTGCGAAGCGGGCCCCTCTCGTGTCGAGGTTCTCCTGGACGCCCAGATCAGCCGCAGCGGAGAGCTGGCAGGGGAGCTTAGAAGGCTGATGGCAGAGAGGCATCTGCCAGGCGACGCCCAATGCGTCAGGGATGTCGACCACCAGCTCAAGATCTGCGGAGGCGTGGTTGCCAGCAGCGACGGAAATGTAATCGACTGCGTAAAAGAAGCCATCGATCTGCCCGCAGAAATTGCGAGGAGACGAGGGCTGATCCCTCGAATTGTTTGAAGAATACTGTAGGCTCAAATCCAATCTTCCTGCCTATCAATCGTCATCTTTTTATGGAACAGATATTTATATACTATAGGGTTTGCAATAAACTTATGGAGTAATGGGTGAGTAGCAATGATGAAGAGAATTCTAGCTCTGCTGGTCCTGGCTGTTCTGCTCATGATCGGACAAGGTGGCGCGTCCCATCCCACCTTCTTTCCGCTCTCAGAGCATAC
>JBFYLF010000211.1:0-2541 GCA_041305505.1 Methanothrix sp.
CTCTCGAAAGAGCCTTATTGCACTGCAAATCTCAGCCTCACGGCTGAAGAGATAGGCACACTTCGAGTATGGATGAATTCACCTGCGGCAGGAAGATCTCTCTTTGAGCTGGAGCTTGATGGGCTAGGGATCAGGCCACTGGCTGTTCATAGAGGCGGCGACACCCTGAGCAGTCCGCAAGCCGATCTCGTGCTCCAGGCCGATGACATTGTAATTTTGGCGGGGCCGGAAGAGAGCATCCATAAAATCGCAGGTCTATTCAGCTCAACTTAACAAATGAAATCCTGCCTTGAAGAAGAAGACTCCTCGCTATCTACCTCCTCCGGACTGCTATTCTGTCTCCTGCCTGCGCCCTCCGAAATAGATCCAGCCCCTCTGTGACTTTGCCTATGTGGTTTACTGCTGAGTAGGGCTGGGTTTTGCCGAAGAATATGCAGAAGGCGGGCCCCGGCGACCAGTAGCAGACATCGCCTGATGCTGCGGTTGTTGAAGGATTCTCGTTCTTCATCTGCAGTGGCACATCGAAATAGATCTCCTCGCCCCAGATGCTGGCTATGCCCTCCGTGGGCAATTTTCTGAAGAATGCCTCCCTTATGCCGGGATTTCTCTCATCCAGCTTGGCCAGGGCCTTTCCTTTTCCTGCGATCTCGATCTCTATCATCCTCATCTCTCTTTTGCCTCCCTCTTTACATTCAGAATCACTTTCGCCCCGCAGGGTGAATCTACTCATAGCTAGCTGATACTACTACTATTTAGACCGCCCGAAAAGACTCTTTTAGACACTCCCAACGGGCGGATCCATCCCCTCAAAGCATTAATGCCCGAAAAAAAGAATTCACATTTATCCTATGCTTATCTATAAAAATAAGTGTCGAGGAGAGGCATCTCGGCCACGCTATCGAATCAGCTCAATTGCTCATGACTTCATATGTATCCTTATGAGGATTGATGAGCAGCTTCTCTGCGATCTCCCTGGCAGCGATCTGAGCCTCAGGCCTTAGCGTCTTGAAGTACAGCTTCCAGACCGTGGCCTTCTTGACATCGACTACATTGGAGAAGCCCAGGCGGCTTCTTAGCCTCTCGCGTATCGATATGGCCTCGCCATCCTCGATATGAAGGGCTACCTTTACAGGGACATAATCATCCTCATAGACAAGCTGGTCTACTTGAACCTTATGGCTCTCCTTGTTCTCATTGACAAGCTCCTTGGCAAAGCTCCTGGCCAACTCCTCGGCCTCCCCGGAATCAACCTCTATTGAGAAGAGCCTCTCCTTCTTGACATCGGCTAGAATATTGCCGTATCCGAGCCGGCGGATGAGCGTGTTCTTGACAGTGGCTGCCTCGGCGTCGGGTATCTTCAGCCAGACCCGCAGGTTGATCTTCTGGCTCATGCTCTCACCTCGATATAGCGTTTCATTGATTCGAAGACCCTTCTTCCCGGGCCCGGATCGTCCGGTCTCTGTTTTCTCGGATCGTAAGCGGGAAGCTGCCAGGCGAAGAAGGCCCTCTCCGGATGGGGCATCATTCCGAGCACATTTCCCTGGCTATTGCATATGGCGGCTATGCTCTCTGTACTGCCGTTGACATTGAAGGGGAACTCATTTATGATCCGGCCGTTCCCATCGCAGTACCTGAAGACAACCTGGTTGTCTTCATTGAGCTCTTTGATGAGACCTGGGGTTGTGGTGACGAGGTTTCCTTCGCCGTGGGCTATTGGGATCTTGAGGAGCGCTCCCCTTTCGATTGCAAAGGAGCCGCAAGACCTTTTGGAGGGGGCATCATGTCTGAGGCTGACCCAGTCGCAGTAGTAGCCCCGGCGAACGATCTTTCCTTTGGAGATCATCACATTCTGGGCCAGAGCCATTTGCGCACCCTTTGGCTTGGAGCAGTCATTTATACTGCCTGGGAGCATCCCGGCCTCGACCAGAATCTGAAATCCGTTGCATATGCCTATGATCGGCTTTCCCATCTCCGCTTCTTCTTTCAGGGCGCTCATGACAGGCTCTTTCGAGGCTATCACACCGGCCCGAAGCCGATCCTGATAGGAGAAGCCTCCAGGTATGATGAAGCCGTCAAAGCCCGACAGCTCGCCTGCAGGCCGGTTCCAGCGGAAGATCTCGCCCTCCATGCCAACTGTTTTCACAGAAACCAGAGTCTCGAACTCGCAGTTCGTGCCTGGGAACTGCAAAATAGCGATCTTCATCTCATCGCCTCCACAAGGCCGGCGGTCCAAGCATTTCTGGCCCCATCCAGGTCCAGGTCGGCCACAGTCTTGCCTGATCTTGACATCACTATCCTTCTCTTGCCTGCAACTCTGCCGATCTGCATCGGCTCAAGATTATAGCTCTTGAGAAGCTCCTCCAGCCGGGCCTCCTTGCCCGCTTTGGCCTCAAGGATGAAGCCCGAGGACTCTGAGAAGAGAAGCCTGTCGGTCCTCATATCAGTGGCAGCATCGCCGCTTCGCACCTGGTCGAGATCCAGGTCCACGCCGAATTTGGCGGGGCGGACAAGAGCCATCTCGCATATGCTCGCAGCCAGGCC
>JBFYLF010000212.1:0-2855 GCA_041305505.1 Methanothrix sp.
TGGGATGGAAGAATTGGCCTCTTGCAGAATGGTCAGATTGAATCCATCCCTGCAAAATTTTAAGACATATTGAGATTTGGGTGGAGCCTATGGCTGATTCGCAGGAGAAACCGGAAGACATAGCAATATCCCCGGATACGAGCGCAAAAGAGCTGATCGAAGAGATCAGAGCAGCTCATGCCCTGGCAGAGGAGAGGCTTGAGCAGCTCATGCGCTGCCGGGCGGACCTGGACAACGTCCTCAAGAGGTCTGCTAGGGAGAAGGAAGCGAATGTAAGATACGCCTCCGAGAAGCTGATCTGCAAACTTCTTCCAGTTCTTGACAGCCTGGAGCAGGCTGCATTACACGATGAGGGCAGCAGGGCGCTGCTCATGCAGATGCAGTCCGTTCTGTCAGGAGAAGGCATGCAGTCCGTTCTGTCAGGAGAAGGCCTTGTGCCAATAGAGGCAAAGGACATGAAGTTCGATCCCTATCGCCATGAAGCCCTTTACCAGGTGCAGACAGAAGAGCTTGATGAGGGCACTGTGGCAGAAGAGATACAGAAGGGTTATCTCTTTGGCGAGCATGTCATCCGCTTCTCAAAGGTGGCAGTGGCAAAAAGATGATAGGCTTAAATATGGACGAAGTTGTTTTAGCTTTCAAGTTTTAGGAGATGAGATCTTGTCAAAAATTATCGGCATCGACCTTGGAACCAGCAATTCGGCGGCTGCAGTTCTGATTGGCGGCCGACCTACCATTATTCCAAGCGCAGAGGGTACGAGCATTGGCGGCAAAGCCTTTCCTTCCTATGTGGCATTCACCAAAGAGGGACAGGCATTGGTGGGCGAGCCGGCAAAGAGGCAGGCAGTCACCAATCCGGAAGGTACAATCACAGGCATCAAGAGAAAGATGGGCACGGACTACAAGGTCAAAGTCTACGGAAAGGAGTACAGTCCTGAGGACATATCAGCCCAGATCCTTCGCAAGATCAAGACAGATGCGGAGACATACCTCGCCGACACCGTTGATAAGGCAGTGATCACAGTTCCTGCCTATTTTAACGACAACCAGAGGCAGGCGACCAAGGATGCCGGGACCATCGCCGGGCTTGATGTGGTTCGAATCATCAATGAGCCGACAGCGGCCGCCCTGGCGTTTGGCCTCGATAAAGTCGGCGAGCACCAGATCATGGTATTCGACCTTGGCGGCGGGACTCTGGATGTCACCATCATGGAGATCGGAGAGGGCGTCTTCGAGGTCAAGTCCACCTCCGGCGACACACAGCTGGGTGGTCGGGACATGGACGAGAGGCTGATGAGCTATGTTCTGGACAAGTTCAGGCAGGATTCCGGCGTGGATCTGCGCCGCGACTCCATGGCCATGCAGCGCCTCCGGGAAGCTGTAGAGGTGGCCAAGATTGAGCTATCAAGCGTCGTTCAGACCAACCTCAACCTGCCCTACATCACAGCCGACGCCAGCGGACCCAAGCACCTTTCCATGACCCTGGCTCGCTCCAAGCTCGATGAACTCATCCAGGATGTCATTGAGCGCTGCCGGGGCCCAATGAGCCGGGCCCTGCAGGACAGCAAGCTGGAGAAGTCAGAGATCGGCAAGATCATTCTGGTTGGCGGCCCTACAAGGATGCCCATCGTCCAGGAGTTTGTCAAGAGCTTCATGGGCAAGGACATAGAGCGGGGCGTTGACCCCATGGAATGCGTGGCCATGGGTGCGGCAATTCAGGCCGGCGTTTTAGGAGGCGAGGTTAAGGACCTCTTGCTGCTGGATGTAACCCCACTCTCCCTCGGCATTGAGACACTAGGAGCCGTCACAACCAAGCTCATCGAGAGGAACACCACCATTCCGACCCGCAAGAGCCAGATATTCACCACCGCCGCAGACAACCAGACCAGCGTCGAAGTGAACGTCCTTCAAGGCGAGAGACCGATGGCCAAGGACAATGTTTCCCTGGGCAGGTTCACTCTGGTGGGCATTCCCCCAGCTCCTAGAGGCATTCCCCAGGTCGAGGTCACATTCGACATCGATGCCAACGGCATAATTCATGTCTCTGCCAAGGATCTGGCCACCAAGAAGGAGCAGAATATGACCATCACTGCCCCTCATAAGCTGAGCAAGGAGGACATTGACGCCAAGATCAAGGATGCTGAGCGCTTTGCCGCTGACGACCTCAAGAGGAAGGAGGAGATAGAGGTCAAGAATGCTGCAGACTCATTGATCTATGCCTCCGAGAAGATGCTTAAAGAGGCCAAAGATGTTGCCACGGCTGAGCAGAAGGAGAAGATTGAGAAGGCAATAGCCGATCTAAAGAACGCCCAGACCGGAGGCGAGATCTCTGAGATCAAGGACAAGACCGAGGCTTTGCAAAACTCAATTTACGAGCTGTCTGCAGCCATGTACCAGAAGGCTGCTGAGGCTCAGCAGAAGCAGCAATCTCAGAGCCAGGGCGAGGCAGGCCAGGGATCTGGATCGGGGACATCTGACCAGACGGTTGATGCCGACTACGAAGTAGTAAACGACAAGAAGTGAGATGCTCTCTTTAGAGCCGTAAGGCAGAGAGCCGCAAAAAGACAGCAGCGATAGCTAGAAGCAGAGCCAGAGAGGAACTGAGCCGATTATGCCGGATAAGAAGGACTACTATGAGGTCCTGGGAGTTGCCAAGGACTCGAGCGAGAAGGACATCAAGGGAGCTTATCGCAAGCTGGCGATGAAGTACCATCCGGACCGGTCGGAGGAGGCCGGTGCGGAGGAGCGGTTCAAGGAGATCTCCGAGGCCTACGCGGTCCTCTCCGATCCCGAGAAGAGGCAGAAGTACGACCAGTTCGGCCACGCAGGCATCAACAGCCAGTACTCCCAGGAGG
>JBFYLF010000213.1:0-2637 GCA_041305505.1 Methanothrix sp.
TGCCGGCAGTGCCGGCCCCTCCACATAGCTCATTGTGCCGTGCTTCTTCGGCTCCTTTCTCACAATCAACCCCGCCAGATTCCTCTTCTCGATGTGGCTTAGAACAGACACCGATGAGACGATCGGGTCGGCCCCCAATGTCAGCCCGGCAACGGCATCGACGTCGGGGCGGATCATGTCAAGCATCAGCCTGCCTGTGAGATAGGCCCCCTCCGGGCTCAGAGTCACTCGTTTGCAGTCCATATAGTAGTCGCTGCTCTTTCCCGAGGAGAGGACGACCGGCCTTATCTCCAGCGAGTTGTCTACGCTCACTCTGTCTGTCACTTGAAAATCGCCTTCTCTGATGAATTAGCATCTGGATGGGCTATAACTCTTATCCATTGATCTCTTTCGATCGCCCGTCCCCACGTCGACCCTCTTCTCCCTGCCCCATCTGTGCCGCCTTTATGCTAGCCAAACTGCCCAGCTCGGTTCCATCCAGCAGGAAGATGCGTGCAGAGTTCCAGTCCACCAGGGATGGCAGAGGCCCTCGAAAATCATCCCGCGGCTCATTGAGAGGCAGTCCTCCTAAGAGTGGGTTGAAGGCCGGGGCTATGATGATCTCACAGTCCAGATCAAGCCCGTAGTGCTGCGCTGAAACATCATTTCTAAGCCGCGCTCTCGCCCAGACAGGCTTTGACAGCGGCCTGCTAAGTGGATCTCTGAGGCTTATGGCAGGATGAAGGTGCCCGGCCACCAGGCTTTCGGCGCGAATGATCTTCTCATCTGGCCAGGTGTGGCCGTGAAAGTAGCAGACGCCATCCCGCACAAATCCCGACGACGGGCGAATTCTGACACCCATTGGGGCCATGTCAGCCAGATCGACGTCATGGTTTCCTGGAACTATATCCACAGGGACTCTGGATGCCAGGCTTTCCAGGAATCTCGGGACCTCTCTCTTCTCCTGCCAGCTAGTCCTCGGAACATTGTGCTTGACATCTCCCAGGAGCAGAAGTCTGTCGGGCTTTATCTCCTCCAAAGCGGCCAGAAGCCGCTCCAGGATCTTATCAGTCTGGCTTGGGATGCAAATTCCGCAGAGCCGAAGCTCATGCTCAAGGCCCAGATGAAGGTCTGCGGCAACCAGAACCTTCTCCACACCCTCGACCAGTAGAAGAGGTGTTCCATAAACGGGAGTGATCAAAATAGCAGCCTCTGCAGATCATCTGCCAGCTCATCAAGGCTGCTGGCCAGGGACAGACAGGAGCATTCGATCATGAGGTTGACGCGGGAGCTGTCTGTCTCTCCGGCGCGGCGAAAGTCCGTTCTGAGCCCCAGGATCTTTTTGCCCTGCTGAAAGAAGAAGCCAACCTCCCAGGCGGTCCCATCGTCGACCTGGGGGCCGTCGAGAAGGGCCACCATGACCTCCGTCTCGTTTAGGCCCTTCAAATTGGCCTCGAAGATCTCTCTCATGCCTGCTTTGCAGGGGACGATCTCATGGGGCCAGATGACTTTGACATCCAGCCGCTCCTCGATAAACGATTTGACCCTGCCGCCCCAGGCGATCTCAGCTCTCGAGAAGATGGGGCCGGAGAGGTAGATCTTATGCATTTATGCGGCAGCTGCTTCCTTGAGTCTGGCCTTCACGAAATCCCTCTCAAGGCTTGAGAGGAACCAGCCTACTTTCGGGCCCTGCCGGTCGCCCAGGAATGCGAGATAGATCGCCTGGAAGAACTTCTTTGAGTCGAGGCCCTGCTCGGCAGCCACCGCGTAGACCAAGTCATGAATCTCTGCTGCGCTCTTGTCGTCCAGCCGATCAGCCAGGATTCCCAAGGCCTGCCTCTCTGGGGGCGTGAGGTTCTTGACTGCGGCTGAAAGGGTTTCCTGAACCTGGAACTTGACATAGGCGGGTGCGTACTTGTCAAGCCAGGTCTGAACATTTCTGGCCCTTCCTGTGATCTCATCACGCCTTGTCGAGACATCGTAGCCAGATCTCTTCAGGGCCTCGAAGAGGCCTGCCTCATCTCCGCGGGCTATCTGGACGGCTGTGACCATGTGGCGGAAGGGGATCTCGAAGGGGCCGCTCTTGCTTATATTCGAGAGCTCTATCGCTCTCTCGTCTCCCTTTCTCTGGTCGTACTCGTCTACAAGACTTAGCAGGGGCAGGGCAGGATCGAACTCGATGTGCTTCTCAGGCTTGTTTCTGATGATCAGGTAGCGCAGGACCTCCGGGGGCACGACGTCCAGCATCTCCTGGATTGTGACCACGATTCCTGTCGAGCTATGCATGGCTCCAACGCCCTTGAGGTGGATCCACTCGTAGACCATTGGAAATGGCGCAGGGTAGCCGTAGATCTCTTCGCTGATGCGCTTTCCGGTGTCGTATGAGCCGCCGGCAGTGGCGTGGTCCTTGCCGAAGGGCTCGACTGTGACTTTGAATATGGGCCAGCGGGCAGGCCAGTCAACCCGCCAGACGAGCTTTCCGCCGCCGCGCATGGAAACAGTGCCCTTGCTGCCGCAGGAGCACTCGTAGTCGACGCTCTCGCCTTCGAGGTCAAAGCCCGTGACCTTCGTTGTGTTGGTCCGACCGCAGGACGAGCAGATGGCATCAAATGGGCTCCAGCCTTCCGGGACATCCCTTCCTGAGACCTCCTTCAATAT
>JBFYLF010000214.1:0-3177 GCA_041305505.1 Methanothrix sp.
CTCCGCCGTCCCTTCCCAGGCCGCCCGGCCTCATCTTCGGGCAGCAGCCGCCGGACCTCCGCAGAAGTGGGCTTGCAGCCGCCATCGAGCAGCGGCACAAGGTTTTTGGCGTACCACTCTCGGTGCCAGTCGAGCAGGTGCTGGTAGGCCACGATCAGAAACGAGCCCGAGCCGCAGGCCGGGTCCAGGACGCTCAACCCCGCAGCCTGCACCGGCGTCTTGCCCTCCAGGCAGGGGCCCAGGGTCTTCTTCACTATCGCCTCGACGATGTAAACAGGCGTGTACTTGACCCCGCCAGCCTTCTTGACCTCCGGCTTGTCCTCGACAACCGCCCGGTGCCCCTCGGTGAGCCTGATAACCTTCCCCAGGAACTGCTCGTAAACCTGGCCCAGGATCTCGGCTGGGAGAACAGAGAATTCATAAGGCGAATCAGGGTAGTAGAGCCGCTTGATTATCTCCTTGAGCGGCTTGTCATCAATGTTCAGGGCGAGGGTGAGGCTGTCAGGCATCTCCCGACCCGGCTCCTTCTCGAAATGGAATATCCCTGAGTTGTAGCGCTCATCCGCCCGCCGGAACAGCTCGCACAGCCGGGGATAAACCCTCTCGCCCTGCAGGAGGTCCTGGAGGCTCATGAGCCTCTCGATCCCACGGTCCTCGCATATCCGCAGGAAGACGAGCCTGTCCTGAACCGCATAGTTCAGCTCCTTTGTGGCGAGGTCGGGATTTCGAAGAGCAATGTTCCTGGCCAGGATCTCCCTCCAGCCCGCAATCTCCTCGAGGAAGGCCCCGTCAACCTCAGCCGTGCCCCTCTTGCCCTTCTTGTCAGCCGCATACCTGTCAAAGGAGCCCTTCAAGACAGCATCCTTCGAGAATATGCCTGCTATCTCATCCCACCTCTCAAGATAGTCCCTGTACGTCAGGTAGAGCATCCGGCCCTTGGACGGCTTATCGGCCTTGTCAGGCTTCATGCTGCAATCGTAGGAGCTGGAAGGCAGGATGAATATCGTCTTTGATGTCGACAGAGGGCTTCTTGGTCTCCAAAAAGAACTTGCGCTGGCCGCCGATTCGAAAAGAGTAATCCGGGGCCCGTGTGGTGCCGCCAACCTTTATGGCGTCTTCGTGGATGACATCCTTGTAGGCCTCGGCAAACCCCTGCTCATTATCTATGTCCCATCCGAGAGCCTTGAAGAGCGGATCGACGAACTCCCGTCTAACCTGAGTCTCATTGTAGTGCCCGGACTTGTAGGACTCCTTATTTCTCTCGAACCTCTCCACGAGGTCAACGATCTCTCTGGGTGCCGCCAATTCTCTTCGCCCTCCGCCAGCATGATTCGTCCCTCTCACCAAAAAGCTTGCGGAGGAGATAGAGGATCTCGATGCCCCGAGAGATTATCATATTTTTTAATATGTCTTTGGATAAAAAGATATACTTAGAAGTATCCCGATATTTAAAGGAGGGATTATACTACGAATCAATTAGCATGCAAAATGGCAATTGCCACAATCTTCTTTTTGATTTCAATTGCCAATTGCAGCCTCGATTCAGGTAACACTGGTCTGTCCCCTATACCACATGACCTAAGAGGTTATGGTTCTGACCAGATAACACCTGAGAATTCAGGCGCAGAAGTTCTGACGAACAGGAGAAATGCTTTATCCACCAATTCGAGCCTTGCTGAGGTTATCAACGAAGATGTTATGCCACAGCCCCCAAGACCGAATATCATAATCATACTCGCCGATAACATGGGCTACATGGACCCCGGCTGCTATGGCGGCGGCGACGTTTTGGGCGCCCCGACTCCCAGGATGGACCAGATGGCCCAGGAGGGCTTGAGACTCACATCCTTCTACTCCGAGACTCAGTGCACTCCCACAAGAGCTGCAATCATGACAGGACGGCTGCCGATAAGATCCGGCATGTCTCTGGCATCAGCGGCAGGCTCTCTTGCAGGCATGTCTCCTAATGAGACAACACTCGCAAAGGTGCTGTCGGATGCCGGTTATAAGACTGCGATGTTTGGAAAGTGGCATCTGGGAGATGTCGAAGAGAGCATGCCCCAGAATATGGGCTTTGATGAATGGTTCGGGATACTGTACCATCTGAATACCTATAGCCTCAAAGATCGCATCGGCTACGATCCGAAATGGGCAAAGGGTCTGAATGAAAATTACGGATTGGTCGAAGCCAGGAAAGGCGAGAGCCTTAAACTCGTGATGCCGCTAAACACAAGCTCTCTTGGAATCGTCGATGAGCAGTGCGTAGACAGAGCCATTGCATACATCAATAACCAGGCCAACTCCACCGAGCCCTTCTTCATATACCTTCCATTGTCCAGGACGCACTTCCCCAGCGTTCCGAATCCGGAATTCGCAGGAGCCTCAAGCCGAGGTCCATACGGAGATGTGATGATGGAGACGGATTATCACATCGGCGAGGTCCTGGATGCACTTCAAGATGTCGGGAAGGATAATGAAACAATCGTGGTCTTCACAAGCGATAACGGTCCGACGCTTGACCAGTGGCCTGATTCCGGATACTCTCCATTCCGGGGTGGAATAGGCACAGTCTATGAAGGAGGAGTCCGGGTTCCCTGCATATTCCGCTGGCCAGGCGTGATCGAGGAAGGAAGGGTATCCAACGAGATCATGTGCACTCTGGATCTATTCAACACATTTGCCGCTCTTGGCGAGGGAGAGATTCCCTCGGATAAGCCCATCGACGGCATAGACCAGACGAATTTCCTGCTGGGCCGCCAGGACAACTCCAGCAGAGAGTGGGTGGTTTGGTACACTGGAACGGACAGCTCCGCCACCGCGATTCCAGCAGCTATGCGCTGGCATCAGTTCAAGATCATCAGGAAGGCATATGATTCATTCCAGGGACCTGAAAGCGATTACACCCAGATTCCTGCAGTCTACAATATCGAAATGGATCCAAGCGAGCAGCATAACATCGCGGGGGAGCACGATTTCGCTATTGAGGCATTCCAGACGGTCTACCGCCAGCTTGTGGCCAGCATGAGAGAGTATCCGAACACGCCGTCCAGGGCTTATCCGATAATTGGAGGAGCGAGCTGAATTAAGACGAGAATATATCCATCGAGATTTCGGAGGAAGAGCAGCCAGAAGCAGGCTGCTTATATCTTTTTTCAGGGTTCTCTTTCAGGCATATGA
>JBFYLF010000215.1:0-4010 GCA_041305505.1 Methanothrix sp.
TCTTAAGCCTGACGATTCGATAATCTTAATATCCTTTGCAGCCATTTTTCTCTGATGCTTATCAAAAATGTCTCCATTATAGAATCCGGACAATTGCAGCCTGGCCGGGACATCCTCATCGACGCTGGCAAGATTGCGAAGGTAGGCTGCGACCTTATGGATGAAAACGATGATGTCGAGCCGATCGACGGGCGGGGGAAGCTGGCCATCCCGGGCCTCATCAACGGCCACACTCATCTGGCCATGACCTTGCTGCGCGGCTACGCTGACGACATGGAACTGATGCCATGGCTGCAAGAGAAGATCTGGCCTCTGGAAGCCAGGATCACCGAGGAGGACGTCCGCTGGGGCGTGAAGCTGGGCTGCCTGGAGCTGATTCGCTTCGGCATCACCTGTTACAATGACATGTACTACTTCCCGGATGCCACCGCCCAGGCCACCAAGGAGATGGGCCTTCGCGCCTTTCTCTCCGGCGTGGTCTTTGATATGAAGCCGGAGCTTTTGGCCCTGGTGGAGCCCTTCATCCGCCGCTGGAAGGGCGACGAGCTGATCACACCCGCTGTGGGCCCGCATGCTGCTTACACCTGCTCCGAGGAGACGCTGCAAAAGGCAAAAGAGATCGCCGATCGGCACGACGCCATGATTCATATCCACCTCTCTGAGACCCGCGAAGAGGTGGACGGCTTTCTTCTCTCCAAGGGCAAGAGCCCTGTGGAGTATCTGGACTCACTGGGCCTGGTTAACGAGCGACTGGCAGCGGTGCACTGCGTCTGGATCTCCCCGGAAGACTGCTACCTCCTGGCGAAGAGGAAGGCCAATGTGGTGAGCTGCACAGAGAGCAACCTCAAGCTGACCTCGGGAATTGCGCCACTTAACACCATGATGAAGGCGGACATAAACGTCTGCCTGGGCACGGACGGCGCTTCCAGCAACAACAACCTCAGCCTCTTCGAGGAGATGAAGACCACAGCCATCACTCAGAAGAACGCCTACCACACCCCTGCCGACTTCTCGGCAGAGCAGATCTGGCACATGGCCACAGAGAATGCCGCTCGAGCCTTTGGCCTCAACCTGGGGCTTCGCCCAGGTGCTCTGGCCGACCTGGCTCTCATCGACCTGAAAAAGCCCTGGTTCTGGCCACAGAGCAATATCATCTCCCATCTGGTCTACAGTATGCCGGGAGGAGTGGACACAACCATTGTGAACGGCAAGGTGCTCATGCAGGATGGGATAATACCTGGCGAGGAGGAAATTTTGGAAAAGGCTCAGGAACGCTTCCTGCGTCTTACCTCCTAGTACAGCGAGGCTGAAATAAACCAATGTTTTGACTTCGCGGCTTCGCGCCTTCGTGTGAAACCGGATCCGACTGAGGCTCACGCGAAGCCGCGAAGGCGCGAAGGATGGTCAGCCGTTCACAAAGGCAAGGCACATTATCTTCTCACAATCGTGGCTTTAATTAGGCCTCGCTGTGCTAGTTTTTCTTTATTCGCGGGCAATTGGATCTGGCAATCCGGGCAGGTCAATCCGATATCGCCTTCTTACGCAGCAGGCGATTGTAGGCGATGGCAAACCTGTGAGCCTCGTCTCTGATCTCCTGCACAAAGAGCGATGCTTTTTCATTCTTCTTAATCTCAAGCGGCCCGTCCAGTCCGGGCACATAGATCTCCTCTTCGCCCTTGGCCAGAGAGATGATGGGAATCTTCAGCCTCAAATCTCGCAGCTCTGCCAGGGCCGAGGAGAGCTGCCCTTTGCCCCCGTCGATGACAATGAGGTCCGGCATCTCCTGCATCTCCTCTTTGAGGCGGGAGTAGCGTCGTCGCACGATCTCCGCGATGGAAGCGAAATCGTCTATTCCCTGAACGCTCTTGATCTTAAAACGCCGATAGTTGCTCTTGTCAGGCCTGCCACCCCGAAACTGGACCATGGATCCTACGGAAAAGGTGCCTGCAAGATGCGAGATGTCAAAGCACTCAATGACCTGGGGGGCCTTGGGAAGATGCAGCGCCTTCTCCAGAGCCTGCACCTTCATCCTGTCTCCAAAGAAGCCGATATCTAAATTCTTCCTGGCCAGCTCCAGCAGCTCCTTCTTCTCCCCTTGCTTGGGAACGGTGATATGCACCTTTTTGCCCTTGAGATGCGAGAGGAAATCCACAAGAGACTCATCCATGGGCTCACCTAGTATCAACTCCTCGGGAGGCTCCCTTTCCGAGTAATACTGCACCAGGAACTCCTCCAGGAAATTCTCGCTCTGGGCAAAGACAAACTCCTCCTTTCCTTCCAGAGTGCCACGATAGACCTTGAAGAGCATGAGAAATCTATCTGATAGCTGATAACATCCTGATCGTACTTGCGGCTCTTTTCCACCTGCTGGCGTTCCTGAAGATGCTGCAAAGCTGCTATATCATCACGAAGCCCTATCGCTCTCTCGAACTCCTGACGAGCGGAGAGAAGTGTCATCTCTTTCTGCAAAGATTCGATCAGCTCTCCGCTCTTGCCTCCAAGGGCAAAAGCAGCTCTTTTTACCCTGGCAGCATAGTCTGATTCAGATATCTTTCCTAAACACGGGCCGGTACAGTGGCCCAGATGGTAGCGCAGGCATGCGCGCTTGGGCAGCCTTTTGCAGGTGCGCAGACCAAAGGTCTTGCGAAGGAGCTGATAGACGAATGTCCTCTCCCGAGCAGAGGTGAAGGGACCGAAGAACGAGCCCTTGCCTGAGGCCTTGCGGGATACTCTGATGCGCGGGAATTTCTCATCCGTCAGCTCAATGCAAGCATAGCGGGATGAGTCTTTGAGCTTGATGTTATATCGGGGCTGATGCTTCTTGATGAGAGTGTTTTCCAGCAGCAGCGCTTCAACCTCTGTGTTGGTGACGATGAACTCCAATCCTTTTGATGCCAGGACGAGGGCCTTCGTCCTGGGTCCGTGGTCCTGCTTCTGGAAATAATTGGAGACCCGCTTCTTGAGATCCCTGGCTTTGCCAACATAGATCACCTTGCCCTGGTTGTCCTTGAAAAGGTAGCATCCGGGATTGTGAGGAAGAGAGTCGAGAGAGATCATACTATGCAGTGAGAAAATGGTTTGCGGGTATTTTACTGTAACTGAAAGGGAGTATGAGCCTTCGGGGCGAAAGGGATTGACTCATGGGAAGGCTCCAATAGATTACGTGTATTTTTAACTATTTAAGTTTAATTAAATGTGCTCTGGCGCATTTCCGGCTAGAAATAGTCGTCATAGTAATATCTATGTTTCTGATAGTAATAGTCGGGGTACTGGTACTGATAATTTCGGCCACATCGATGGTGGTAATATGGGTGATATTAATAAGAGGCCTCGCGCTCGCCTAGCATGTGCGCGTTATGACTAATTTATTCTTAATAGTTCATCAGGGGTTCGTCTGCCCCGATCAGTTGTGTCAAAGTGCCTATCCAGGCTGACAATGATAAGATTATGCTTCTCAGCTACCGCATATTGGTAAGCATCATCGTAATCCAGATTGAATTTCCTGGAAATACGCGAAATCCTGTCCATATCCTCTGCTTCAGCAAATAGTTTACAACTTTCGAAAATAGGCCATGCATCTTCCGTCCAAAAAGAACAATGCCCATTGAATAGAGGGAAAAATCAGAGATCTTTGGGCTCTCTTGGGGCGTACGGCGAAGAAATGCTTCAACCTCTTTATACTTATGCCGTTTCAAGAGAAGCTCAAGCAGGATGTTGGTATCAAGAAGGTACATCTTGCTCTTCGTCCCACCAGTCAAGAATCTTGTGCTGCAACTCTACTGAAGAATATTGATCGCTCATATCTTCCAAGGCTCCAATCCAATCCAGCTTCAGATCATCTAAGGGCTTTTTTTTCCGCTTTTCGATCAGGAAGCTGATAAAGTCCTCTGCCTCTTGGTGCAACTCTGGAGGAAGCTCTTTAATCAATTCTTCTAGGCCAGTCATATTTGATTCCTTTCTTTGAATTGAGGTCGTGCATCCTAGATCAACCTTACGGAATATATTTTAAC
>JBFYLF010000216.1:0-4271 GCA_041305505.1 Methanothrix sp.
GTGAACTGACGGGAGATAAGAAGGTTTAGTCTGTCGACATCGTTGTCCCTGGATATAACATCCGCAGCAAGCTCCAGGTTATTGTTCAAAATGCTAGTGAATGAGTCTGAGATCATGGACTTGACAACGGTCTTGACCCTCCTAAGAGCCCTCTCTGACTGAAGCTCCTCAGAGCTCAAGAGATCCTGGATCACCACCTTGTTTATGGTCTCCTCAAGTATCTCCGGGCCGATGAGCTTGTTGACAATCTGATGCAGATCCTTCTTCTGAAGGGAGGACATGTGTCCGGCTGTCACCTCAATGGTCCTGTAGCCGCCCACATAGCAGCCTATGATATCCCTGACCAGATGATCCCCCATCTTGTCGCCAATGTCAAGCCTGACCCGCAGATCCCTCTCGGACCGGTCCGTAGACAGGGTAAGTGCCCCGTCCTCACCCTGATGGATGTATATGATCGATCCGGCGGATATGCTGTTCTTTATCGCCCAGCTCTTGGGGAGCGAGACGATGAATGTCGACTTTCCGGTCCTCTGTACCTTTCTCGTGTCCATAAAAGACCCTAATTCAGATGTTCTCTCTTCGCCTCTACCATGTAGACTATGCTCTCGCAGATGTTGCAGATGTGATCCCCGGTCCTCTCAAGATGCCTGTTGACCATCAGCAGAGCCGTTCCCTCGTTGATCACCTCAGGCCTCTCGATGATTATCTTTAAGAGCTTGGTCCTGGCCTTCACATAGAGTCCGTCTATCTCATAATCCCATTTTGTGACCTGCCTGGCCAGATCTGCGTCTCCATCCATGAGTGCCGAAATTGCCTGATCGAGCATCTTTTTGGATATCTCTGCCATATGAGGAATGTATTCGAGCTTGGTTATCTGGATCTTATGCTGGGACGAAACTGTGACCCTGGCCACATCCACTGCCAGATCTCCAATCCGCTCAAGATCTATTCCTATCTTGAGAATGCCAACGATCCCCCGCAGATCCTTGGCCATGGGCTGCTGAAGTGCCAGCAGCTCCATGCATAAGTTCTCGATCTTGAGGCTCAGGTCATCCATCATCTGGTCATCTCTGATGACCTCCCTGGCAAGGTCGACGTCAGCGCTGCTGAGAGCTGCGACGGATTTGTCGACGGCTCCCCCTACATTGTCCGCCAGATCCTTTGTCAGGTTCTTCAGCTCTTTCAGGTCTCTGCGATAACGCTCTCGATACGGGCTCATCTAACCTCCCCTTAACAGCAATGCTCACATCCCCTCTAAGCCTAGCCGAATCTTCCAGTGATATAATCCTCGGTGCTCTTCTCTTTAGGCATCTCAAATATGCGTTTCGTCTCCCCAAATTCGATCAGCTCTCCGAGCAGGAAGAAGGCTGTGCAGTCCGAGATCCTGGCGGCTTGCTGCATATTATGAGTCACAATCACCTGAGTATAATTGTCCTTGAGGCTCTCCATGAGGCTCTCTATCTTGCCAGTCGAGATCGGGTCGAGAGCGCTGCAAGGCTCATCGAATAAGATGACATCCGGCTTCATGGCAAGGGTCCGAGCGATGCAGAGCCTCTGCTGCTGGCCGCCAGAGAGACCTAAAGCGGGCTGGTCCAGCCTCTCGCTGACCTCCTCCCAGAGGGCAGAATCCTTGAGGCTGCCTTCAACGATCTTGTCGATATTCTTCAATCCGTGAATCCTGGGACCATAGGCGACATTGTCGTATATGGACATCGGAAAAGGGTTTGGCTTTTGAAATACCATTCCGATCCTCTTTCGAAGCTCAACGACATCTACGCCTTTGCTGTAAATATCGATATCATCGTATAAAACCCGGCCTTCAACCCTGATATTGGCAACTAGGTCGTTCATGCGGTTTAAGCAGCGGATAAATGTGGACTTGCCGCATCCCGAGGGCCCAATGAGCGCAGTGATCTTCTTCTCGGGAATTTCCAGGAATATCTTCTTTAAGGCCTGCTTTTGTCCGTACCAGAGGCTGAGGTCATTGGAGACTATCTTCGATGTCAACGCAGATCCCTTTAGCTTTATTATCTGTGGCTCTTACCGCTGTCTTTGAGATGGGACTATATAGATCTTGCCGTACTATATATGCGAGGGAATCCATAGAATTATGATTGAAGGAGCCTGAAATCACATCCATAGCGCGGCTTGCATCACTCGGATATGGCCCGAATCCTTTATATAGAACTTTAAACTGGTAGTAAAGAAAAAGTCGGGGAGGCCTATAGGTTTGGCAGGTTTGAGCGGCGTTCCAATTATCATATTAAAAGAAGGATCAAAGAGAGAAACTGCATAAGAACATTCTGGCTGCGAAGGCGGTGGCAGAGTCGGTCCGCACCACCCTCGGACCCAAGGGCATGGACAAGATGCTGATCTCAGGAGAGGAGGCGACCATAACCAATGATGGAGCCACAATCCTTCGTGAGATGGATATAGAGCATCCGGTTGCCAAGATGATAGTCGAGGTAGCAAGAGCCCAGGATGATGAGATCGGAGATGGCACCACCACAGCGGTGATCATCGCAGGCAAGCTCCTGGAGAAGGCTGAAGCCCTTCTCGACCAGGATGTTCACCCAACTGTGATTGTCCAGGGATACAAACAGGCAGCCGCCAGGGCCCAGAAGGTTCTGGCCGATATGGCCATAGATGTCTCCGACGACGGGAGCACTCTATTGAAGATCGCCCGGACTGCCATGCGCGGAAAAGGGATTGAGAATGCCATGGATAAGCTGGCGGCAATATCTGTCGAGGCGGCAAGGGCCGTTGCCGGATTCGAGGGCAAGGATATCGAAGAGAACATCAAGACGGTGATGATACCTGGCGGCAAGATCGATGACTCTTTCATGATTCAGGGCATAGTGATCGAGAAGGAGAGGACATCTATCGAGATGCCAAAAAGAATCGAAAATGCCAGGATCATGCTTCTCGAAGGGACACTCGAGCTCAAGAAGCTGGATACCGATGCCAAGATCACAATAACCGAGGCTAAGAACCTCGCAGGCTTCAAAGAGGGCGAGGAGCAGGTCATCAAATCACAGGTAGATGCCATTGCTGCTGCCGGAGGCAATGTGGTCTTCTGCGAGAAGGGAATTGGTGTTGCGGCTCAGAACTATCTTGCCAAGCGGGGGATGATCGGAGTCCGAAGGGTCAGCAGAGAGGATATGAAGATGCTGGCACTGGCTAGCGGAGCCCGGCTCGTCGGGGATGTCATGACTGTCACATCCAAGGACCTCGGATCTGCGGCTCTTGTTGAGGAGCGCAAGGTCGGCAAGGAGAAGAAGATGCTCTTTGTGGAGGGCTGCCCCAAGGCAAAAGCTGTATCGATCATTCTCCACGGAGTCTCAGAGCAGTTCCTTGAGGAGATGGAACGCGCCCTCGATGATGCTCTGAACGTGGTTTTGGATGTCATCCGCTCAAAGAAGATCGTGCCAGGCGGAGGCGCTCCGGAGATGCGGGTTGCAGAGAACCTGCGGCAGTACGCTTCGACCCTGGAAGGGCGGGAGCAGCTTGCAGTCAGGGCTTTTGCAGATGCCGTCGAGGCCATTCCATTCACTTTGGCTGAGAACTCCGGCTTCGATCCATTGGACTGCCTTGCAGCTTTGCGGGCCAAGAGCGGTCAAGGAAGCGGATTCGGGCTGAACATATCAAGCGGCCAGCCCTCAGATATGCTGGCAGAGGGAGTTGTAGAGCCATTGAAGGTCAAGACCCAGGCCATAAAGTCTGCAACTGAGGCTGCCACCATGGTTCTCCGGGTTGACGACGTCATCGCAGCCAAGAGGGAGGAGATGGCTCCGAAGCCCGGGCAGAGCCCCCATGACTACACAATGCCTCAGATGCCCATGCCTCACTACTAGACAGTGCAGATCTTGGGATGGAAGAATTGGCCTCTTGCAGAATGGTCAGATTGAATCCATCCCTGCAAAATTTTAAGAGATATCGAGATTTGGGTGGAGCCTATGGCTGATTCGCAGGAGAAACCGGAAGACATTGAAATATCCCCGGATGCGAGCGCAAAAGAGCTGATAGAAGAGATCAGAGCAGCTCATGCACTGGCAGAAGAGAGGCTTGAGCAGCTCATGCGCTGCCGGGCGGACCTGGACAACGTCCTCAAAAGGTCTGTCAGGGAGAAGGAAGAGAACGTCAGATACGCCTCAGAGAAGCTGATCTGCAAGCTTCTTCCAGTTCTTGACAGCCTGGAGCAGGCTGCATTACACGATGAGGGCAGCAGGGCGCTGCTCATGCAGATGCAGTCCGTTCTGTCAGGAGAAGGC
>JBFYLF010000217.1:0-3796 GCA_041305505.1 Methanothrix sp.
GCGGGTCCTTGCTGACTATGATGTTCTCGAGGTCGTAGGTTTTGTCCAGGCGGGGCAGGGCAAGGAAGAGGTGGGTTTCGGTTACCATCAGGTGCAAATTGATTTCGCTCTTGCTGTAAAGCTTTATTCTGCTGCGAAGGGACTCATCTTTGAGGGCATGGTTCTTCAGACGCAGCTCCTGGATGATCCTCGGGGTTGTGACTGTCTGGAGGCTTCCTCCCTCCTTGACCGCCCTGGCCACCGTGATCTGCTGCTCGGGGACAAGGGTTGATGAGGCGACCAGGAAGCTTCGAGCCTGCGCCAGCAGGGGGAGGATGACCTTCTCGTGGATGCTGTTTGGAATGGCGGGGTCGTTCTCGATGATCTCGCGCCCCTCACAGACAACTCCGATTGTCACCTGAAAGCCCGTGGGTATTCCGGAGAGGTCGTGACTCAGGATGAAGTCCTTGTGATCCGCCAGGCATCTCAATGTCTTTCCCATCCGTTCTTGGGTGTTCTTCTGGATGATGCCGATGTTGCTGAGGCTGTAGCTCTTACCCTTCTTTTCACCCTGGTCCTCCTCGATCAGCTCCTTGAGGATGTGGCTCACCGAGGACTGGTGAAGGCCGAGCCTATGACTCAGAAATCCCGGTGGTCTGGGGCTCTCCCCGGTCCAGGCAAATTTCTTTGGTGAGAGTTGGCGGACTCAAGAGGACAGAGTTTCATACAATCAATGGCATCAAGGCCCTTTTAGATCAATCCCTTCTCTTTTAATGCCACTTTCATGTCTTTCAGCTCTGATAGATCGGCTTCAATGCGCTTGAACCTCATATCCATATAGCCCTTGAGATCGGTCCTTAGTGCCTGAATTTCTCCAATGGTTGCATCTTGCTTATCGAGCATCTGGTCCTGCTTATCGAGCATCTGGTCCTGCCTGTCTATCATCTGGTCCATCTTGCCGCCAAGTCCGCCCAGGTTTTCATTGATCTTATTGACACCGACGACTAGATCTTTGAGATATTCTGCTGCCGTGTCCAGCCTGCTGTCAGTCTCCCCTTTGAGCACCAGCTTGCCGAAGCTCTCGAAGTCGCCGCTCGCCTGGGAGTATTCCTTCTCTATGGAAGAGACGCGGATCAATGCGTTCTTGATGTCAATGGCGCTTTCGAACCAGCGCAGCCTCTCTTCCTCGCCTTCAGCGATTATCTTCACCAGGCCGTCCTTCTGGTTCTCGATCATGCCCTTGAGGCCTTGTGATCATGCAGAAGTAAATTCAACACTCTTTCTATATGGCCTTATCTAAAACCGGAGAAGATGCCAGCATAGAGGTCATTCAACCATATCCCAGCGCGCTCCAGGGGTCCGCCGCATCTGCTGCCTGCCCCCGGCCTGCTCCCCGGCCTCAATGCCTCGTGCATGGGTATAGGTAGCGGGGCGGCGGAGGCCTTAGGGGCGAATGGGGCTGCACAGCCGAATTAGAAACATAGAAGCATAAAACTAATCCAAAAGCCTTAGAAAATCATCCAAAGGTATCCCAGCTTCTTTGAGGATGGCTTTTAGAGTTCCCTTGGGGATATCAGCGCCGGGATGATTCGGAACTGTTGTCCTTCTTTTGGTAGCAGGATTGTACCAGATTTCATGACTCCCCCTGGCCTGGCGATATAGGACAAATCCTGCCTTCTTAAGCCCTCGAATCACATCGGTTGCTGTAAGAACGGGAGTCTTGCTCATATGCTAACAGCAACTGGAATCTTGATATTTCTGACCACTCTCGCGGCGGGCGCGATCTCCTCTGGCAGAGGATCGCCGAATTCGATGCAGGATTCTGGGCTATTTCCATGGTCTCGGCAATGGTCCGCCCCTGGGCCACCAAGCCCTGCAGGTTGTCGCTGGTGGCCAGATATACGCCTTCTTCCAGCTTTTCAATCTTAATCGATACCAGATATTCGGTCAAGGCCAAGTGTCACTCCTACTGATGCTATTCTATAACACATCATTCCATATAAGGCTTGAGGGGCCGCGCCGTCGCGTTCGGATCTTGCCTCCGCCGCACCTGCCGCCCGCCCTCCGGCCCTTCCGCTCCCGGCCCGCTCCCCGGCCCCAATGCCTCGCGCATGTGTGGCAGTGCGACGCAACGCCCTTAGAATGTGGAGAGGTCTACCAACTCTCCGTCGCGTTGGAAGTAGTAGAAGAGCAGCCTGCCCCATTTCCAGAGCCGTCGGGCCCTTGCTGATTATAAAAATGAAACTATTTAATGTCTGCGAGATTCTTCGCCAGCTTGAGCGCTCTGAGCGCTTCTTCTCGCCTCACATTCCCACCGATCTTCCTTTCCACGATCTCCAGGGTCTGGCGCAGGCTTAGGCCGAGGATCATCGCAGCTTCGCGGATGGTCAGATCCCCTTGCTTTTAAAGCTCGACCACATAATCTTTTAGTCCCAGGTCTATGATCATTCTCAGGGCGTCATCTTCATCGAGACCTTCTCTCTTCATGATCTCCTGGACGCCTTGTTGAGTCCGATCGCCTGCGATCTTCATTCCGCCCATCTCAAGACCTCTTCAATCGCTATCAAATACTCGTCTTCTGATATATACATTTTCAAATTATCAATATATATTTCTGCGTATAATTTCAACAATATCTTTTTATGCAGAAGATAAATGATTAGAAACGGCGGGGTCAGATAAGGTATCCCGTCGGCAGCAAGATGCTTTAAAAATCTGTTATCATCACTGACCAGCAAATCGTATCCGCCTCTTAAAAACTGATCGAGGACGGCCATCTCGCCTCTTTCTGTGTGGGATGTCTTCTTGACCTCAATCCTTCTCGCCTCTACATTTCTATCGATCTCCTGCGCATCGGGATAAGCTGCGGCCTCTGTTACTGTCTCCTCGTAGACTCTTTCTGGTATCGTTACATCAAAATTTTCTGTGATAAGCTCTTTAGCGCCCGATTTTGTCAGCTTTATCAATGCATCGGAATCCAGTGTGCCAGAAATCATGATTTATAGCCGATCTTCCTCAAATACGCTTCAGTTGCCATAAGAAAGATCTCTGCCTCCCGGCAGATCTCTTGAGAATCTTCAAGGATCGGCAGATTCAAGGCCTCATAGTCACCAATTTGTCGTTCTCGAAAACCCTTTAAAAGATGGCCGTAAAGCTCCTCGGAAAGCAATCCCGACTTTATAAATTCCCGTCCAAAAAAGGATATCACGGCAGAGTGCTTTGAAAACTTGAGATCTTTGCTGAGCAATAATGCTTCTGCCCAATAGAACATGCAATAGTAAGCTCTGGATATGGCGAAATCATAATCGCCCCTTTCCATTAGACTCTTTGATGCATTCAGGCTTCGTCTTGACTTCTCTAAGAGGGCTAAAATCTCCGGCTCATATCTCATACCAGTATGCCTTCCTCTTTTACGTTGAGGAGAAAAGGCGTATTGAAGTGCTGATAGATCTTTGCCGGATAGATGAGACCGGATATCACAATATCATGCTTTAAAGAATAGCCGGCGATCAGGTCATCCGCCCTCTTCTTCTCTTCTCTGGTCAGACTGCCCTCGACAAGTATTAGCAGATCGACATCAGAGTACTCTGCAAAGTCACCCCTGGAGCGGGAGCCGAAGAGTATGAGATCCCCCATCTTATCCCCCAGGGCCGCCTTTAAATCAGATTTAAGGCACCTCAAGATGATATCAGTGTCTGCCATGCTTCTTCACTCTGATGACTCATGTTTCTTTATGCAAATATGGCTCTTGAAGCTAAATAACTTGCTCTATTGAAGGTCAACCATATCCCAGCGCGCGCGCCCGTGTCCGCCGCAC
>JBFYLF010000218.1:0-2572 GCA_041305505.1 Methanothrix sp.
GTGCAGAACTTTGGAGATGCCTTTTATTTTACGGTTGTAGCAGTCTCGACCGTTGGCTTTGGGGACATAGTTCCGGTAACAGATGAGGGAAAGCTTGTGACAGTGGCGATGATAATCTCAGGGATCATCCTGATCCCATTTCAGGCAGCCAGAATCTTCAGGACCTGGATGACAGCCGAGAGGGAGAAGAAGATTGAAGTATGCCCCGGCTGCGGACAGGACAGGCACGATAGAGATGCCAGCTACTGCAAAAGCTGTGGCAAGGCTCTACGGGGCAAAGACCTGCCTTGAAATGTTTGAAAGCCATTCGCCCCAGCGATGAGGGAGCAGAGGCTCCTAATTTAAGCATCGCTAGGTTGCGCCCTTGATACTTGACCCGCCAGGCGGCAGGAACTGGACTATCTGGTCAACTGATGCCACTGATTTGAGGAATGCTCTGTCCTCGACCTTCTCTGAGAACTGCCTGTAGATCCTCTTTGCCAGGTCGTCGGCATTCATCTCACCCGGCTCGATCTCAACCGCAGGGTCGGCCCTGGGCTTGACAGCCGAGACCGGGCCCCCCACAAGAATTCCGTCTGCTATTCCCAAAGCCAGGCCGAGAGGTGTGTCTTTGAAGTAAGTCCTGCCGCGCAGACCTCCTTTCTTCAGGAATTCTCCGGGCTCAGGGGTCTTGCTCACCTGATCGCCCTTGATCATATAGCAGTCTGCCGCCGCCAGGCCGGCCTTCCAGGAAGAGGAGTAGCTGACTGCGAAGGCTGCCGCCTCCAGAATGGTGCTCTCCGGGACGGTCTGGCCTTCGGTCTTTATCACTGTGAGAGGCGCTCCTGGGGCGTCGGTATGAAGGGCCAGGTCGCGCCGCTCGAGGTACTTGGCGTAGATCTCCTCGTTGCTGTCAGCATCTCTTCCGCCGAGAACCAGAAATCCGTCCGAGGAGTTGAACCAGCGAAACCTCTCATACCACTTTGGCTTTCTTCTGCGGTGAGCCACCTGGGAGCGGGAGACCTTTCTCGGCCTGGGTGTGCCGGCTTTGAGCTGCTGTGTGATTGCGAGAGCCTCTCTTGCACCGCCGGCTTTTCTGGCCATCTCCTTGGCCTTATCATAGTACCTTTGGGCATTCTGGGGAACTGAAAGTCCAGCATTCAGCTCCAGCTCGGACCCTTCGATTTCGACTCTCATCTCGCCCTGGCCGTCCATCCGGAGAATCGATCTTGCCTGCGGGAGGTCAGAGCCGCTGATCCTCTCCCAGATCTGGTTATAAGAAAAGCCCTTCTGGCGGGCCTGCTCGATAACCTGCAGAATTCTCTCTATGCTGCCGTAGAGCTGGTAGACCTGCTCGCCTTTGGCTATGAGGGCCTTTTCCTGGGACTCGAACTCGGCCAGAGCAGTCCTCTGAAGCTCAATTCTCCGATCCAGGGGGTCCTTCTTCTCCTCTGCCTTCTCCTCGCTCTCGACGAAGAAGGCATCAAGGGCCTCGCTAAATGTCGCAAAGTGCTTCCTAGGAAGGCCATCATAGATCCTGAGGGGCCTTGAGATGACATCCACAGGACCTATATCATCAGAGACTATGTGCGGGTCAAGGGTATCATTCAAGAAGACTTCCCTTAAGGCCAGGTGGACCCTTCCAATCTCTTCCTGGCTCAGATCTGCCGCCGGTCTGTTCTTGTCGATGCCTGCCGCCAGGCAGACCTCCTCGCCATAGGTTCCACCCATATTCAGGCCCCTGACAAGCGAACGTACGAGATCCTGCCCTGCGGTCGCCAGCCAGGCGGAGAGGTCCTCGATTGAGATCGTTCGGGGGTCGAGCTGGCCTGGATGGTAGAGGTACTTTTGCCCTGCTGCCATCTTGCTGCCACGGTAGACGGTCTTCTTGAGCATCGACAGTATGGTGCGCTTATCGTCCAGGAGCACCATGCTGCCTTTGGGAAACAGCTCGACCACAAGTATGTGGCGCGAGTCGCTTCTCTCGACAGTTATCTCAAGGACCCTGTCAAAGTCATGCTGCCTGATCTCGACGATCCTGCCCCCGGACAGGCGTGCTCTGAGCATTGTGGGAAACTGTGGCGGCGTCTTGGATGCGGGCCTCTCGGCCTTTGTGATGTTCACCCTCCTACCTGCAGCCAGGAGCAGATCCAGCCGGCCTTCGGCAGGAGAGGCCACTTGCAGCCAGATCCTGTCCGAGGACTGCTGGTAGGCCTTTCCGACGAAGCCGCCCAGTATCCTGTCGGACAGCTCAGAAGCCATTGCAGCCACATCCACATTGCTCATCGCCTTCTTCATGAGGGATTCTGTCCGGTATCAATCGATAAATAGTTGCGGATGCCTTAAGATGAATGTGGCAGACCTGTCTGACGAGCGGGGCCGGAGCTTTCTGGTGGACCTGATGCTCATGCGCCTAGGAAGGTGGCTCCGGCTTTTAGGCCAGGATGTGGCAAATCCAGAAGGTGAAAGCGATTCGGGTCTGATGGAGCAGGCCAATAGAGAGGGCCGGACGATAATCACCAGGGATAAGAGGCTCTTTTTAGCCTGTCAAAAGCATGAGCTGCCCTGCCTTTTCATCCGATCCTCTCTGATA
>JBFYLF010000219.1:0-2694 GCA_041305505.1 Methanothrix sp.
TATTAGGAAAAGGCGGCAGATTGGGCGCGTGGCCTAGTCAGGATAAGGCGGCAGCCTCCTAAGCTGTAGATCGGGGGTTCGAATCCCCCCGCGCCCGCTGAAAGGCCTTTTCAAGGATGATTTCAGGATTTTTTTAGGGAACTATCTTGGATATGGCGATCTCCAGAATATCCTCAGCCCCGCTCTTCTTAAGCTGCGGGATTAGAAGATTGACTGCCGAGCGATCCACCACGGTCTCGACAGCATAGTAGCCGGAGTTGTAGAGCTTCGAGATAGTTGGATTCTTCATGCTCGGCAGCATTGACATGACAGCATTCATGGAGTCCTCTGGCACATTCATCTTGAGGAGGACCTTCTGCTTGGCCGTGAGAACGGCACTAAGAAGAGTCTGAACGGCAGTTATATCCTCGCGCTTCTGCGGATCAGCCCAGCTCCTCTTGTTTGCGATCAGCTCTGATGTTGACTCGAGCATGACATCTATTATCTTGAGGCCATTCTTCTTCAATGTCGAGCCTGTCTCCGTGAGGTCGACAACCACGTCTGTCAGCTCCGGGACCTTGGCCTCGGTGGCTCCGAATGAAAATTGAATGTCCACAGGTATTCCAAGATTCAGGAAGAACGCCTGTGTCAGATTGGGATACTCGGTGGAAACCCGGCTTCCAGGCGGGATTTCCCTGGCGGACCGGATATCCTGGCTCTCAGGAACGGCCACAACCAGCTTGACTATGCCCGGCCCCTGCTTTCCGTAGTTAAGATTTGCCACATGGGCCACGACGGCCCCAGACTCCATTTCACCTTGCCGATCCTGGGGTCTTCAATGCGAGCGTTGTACTCCCGCTCGGTCCTCTTGACCTCAAGCCCGGCCTGCTCGAAGAGCTGCAGTGTCTGGTTTTGCAGGCTGCCCTTGGGAATGGCGATATCGATCATTCTGGCATTGGCCTTTTTTTGCTGCATATTTTTGTCTTTTGCTTGAGGCTCAATCCGGATGTCTTCCCTAACTGGCGCGCTGAATCGATCGAAGGGCTGCACCCAGCCACATTGAAGATGGATTCGCGACAGAGACATGGGGAGGGTTGACTGCTTTAGTTACGGAGAGACACATCGTGCATGAATATTTCAGAGAAAGTGCGGGCAGCTAGATGCCTAAAGTGGCGGCAATTCGTATCGTAGAAGCTCTCGACGCGCTCTCTAAATCTGACAATCCGAAACGCCATATAAAGAAGTTGAGGGGCTCATTTGGAGCTCCCATTTACTCGTATCGAATGTGAGACTACCGGATTATTTTGAGCCTCGGTGAAGAGTCTCTCACCATCTACGTTATTGACGTTGGGGATAGGTGCACGATCTATCGCAACTACTGACTCTTCTTTAGCCAGTCTGCGCACTTCAGGCGGCGGAGCTTCTTGGGACGGTAATCCTTTTGATCGATGATTGTTCTCTTAATGGGAATTGATGATCTGGCGCGTCCGGTGATACTGCGATGAGTGATGTCATAAAGTCGTATCTGGGGAAAATCGACAGGGAGTTCAAGACAGGAAGGGCGACGGAGCACACTCATCGCCCTGCTCTCAAGGAGATGATCGAGGCACTGGATGGCGGGATTCGCGCCACCAATGAGCCGAAGCGGGTGGAGTGCGGAGCGCCGGATTTCGTCCTCCGCTGGGACGGGCTCTCCATAGGCTACATTGAGACGAAGGACCTCGGCAAATCATTGGACGAGGCTGAGGATTCGGATCAACTGGTGCGCTACAAGAAGTCTTTGCCAAATTTGATTCTGACTGACTACCTGGAGTTTCGCTGGTTCGTGGACGGGGCGGCGCGAGGCAGTGCCCGGTTGGGCAGGATCGTCAAGGGGGGCAAGATCCAGCCGGACAAGAAGGGCATAGAGGAGACTGTGCAGCTTCTCCAGCTCTTCCTGGAAAGCCGCCCCCAGCCCATCACCACGCCTAGGGACCTCTCGGAGAGGGCGGCAAAGCTCGCCCACATCATCCGGGACACAATCATCGAGGCCTTCCTGAAGGATAAGGCATCCTCGGACCTGCGGGACCTGCGGGAGGCCTTCGCCGAGGTTCTCATCCCGGACCTGAACAGGCCGGAGAAGGTGGCCGAGTTTGCAGACATGTATGCCCAGACGATTGTCTACGGGCTCTTTGCCGCCCGCTGCAACCACAAGGGGCCGGGGCCGTTCCAGAGGCTTGGCGCAGCCCGTGAGATTCCCAAGACCAATCCGTTCTTGAAGAAGCTCTTTGAGACCATCACCGGCTCAAGCCTTGACGAGGAGCCCTACGTGGACTACGTTGACGACCTGGTTCAGATCCTGGCCAACACAGACATCGAGCGGGTTTTGGAGAACTTCGGCAAGAGGACTCGCCAGGAGGACCCGATTGTCCATTTCTATGAGACCTTCCTCGCAGCCTACGATCCCAAGACGCGGGAGAGGCGGGGCGTCTACTACACTCCGGAGCCTGTGGTGCAGTACATAGTCAAGTCTGTGGACCACATCCTGAAGATGCGCTTCGGCCTGGAGGGCGGGCTGGCGCACACTGCGGATGTGGTGGAGTACGAGCGGGAGGAGGCTTTCCTGGACGGGCAGGGCAGGCCGGATCGGAGCAAGCTGCTGCGGACTGTCGGAGAGGAGCGCCCCAAGGTCTTGATCCTGGACCCGGCCTGCGGAACAGGGACATTTCTCTATGC
>JBFYLF010000220.1:0-3807 GCA_041305505.1 Methanothrix sp.
CATACGCACACCAGAGTCATTCGGAGGAAGAGATATGTCCAAGAAATTAAAGGGCAAGAAGATCAGGCTTGCCAAGGCGTTCAATCAGAATCGTAGGGTACCCTCTTGGGTTATTGTCAAGACCATGAGGCAGGTAGTCACTCATCCCAAGAGACGACATTGGAGAAGAAGCAGCTTAGAGAGATAGACATGGCGGACACAGAAAGAGTTTACACTATACCCCTGGGTATAGTCAAGTGCGCTCCTATTTACAGAAGGTCCAACCGGGCCATAACCGAGATCAGAACTTACCTCGCCCGGCATATGAAAGTGGCAAAGAATAACATAAAGATCGACCCCGGCCTGAGCGAAGTCATCTGGGCCAGAGGCGATATGAAGCCTCCCCGGCGCGTAAGGGTACGCGCAGTCAAGTTCGAAGACGGCGGAGTTGAGGCGGAGTTTGCTGGTAGTTGAGGCGGAGTTTGCTGGTGACAGATAAGCGAATAAACATAGCAGGAAGCAGCCTTATCGGAGTATTTGCCAAGTGCACGGAGAAGGTTGTGCTCGTGCCGCTGGAAGTGGGCGAAGCCGATAGGCAAGTTCTCGAAGCCGGTCTGAAGGTGCCGACTGTACAGGTACTGGCCAAAGTGGGCTCCGTCTTGGGGTCCCTGGTCGCGGCCAATAGCAACGGCTTTGTGGTAACTCATCACGCCGGCAGTGAAGAGCTCGAGATTCTTCGCGAACATGGCCGGGTAGCAAGGCTGCCGGCCAGAATCAATGCCGCAGGCAATGTGATACTGGTCAATGACAGCGCGGCCCTGGTTCATCCGGAGCTGTCCGGCAGGGCCTGCGAAACGATAGAGCAGACCCTGGGTGTGAAGGTGGAAAAAGGGACCATCGGCGGCCTTAAGACCGTTGGAATGGCGGGAGTGGCAACCAACAAGGGCCTTCTTGTGCATCCACGTGTCTCTGAAGAGGAGATTGCCGTCTTAGAGAGGCTTTTCGAGCTACCCGTGGACGTGGGCACAGTGAACCTAGGCTCGCCTCTGGTGGGCTCAGGAGTGCTGGCCAACAGCTATGGTTACTTCGTAGGAATTGAGACCTCCGGCCCTGAGATGGGGCGCATCGAGGACGCACTTGGTTTCCTGGTTTAATGATTTCCAGTAATTGTTGAATAGAGTAGGGGTGGAATAGTGAGCAAATTCGAGATCAAAGGAAAGTACAAGGCAGGATTTGTCAGCAAGACCTGGCTGCCCTTTAGCAAGGTTGTAGAGAGCCAGAACGAGAAGAATGCCGCAAATAAAGTTTTCTCCCTCATGGGAAGCGAACACGGCCTGAAGAGGGGCCTCATCAAGATAGACGAGGTGTTGGCTGTTGAGTAGCGCTCCTGGAGGCGAGGAGGAGGTCAGAAGACTCCTGGCCGCATATCAGCAGTATCAGGCTCAGGCGGACGGCATCATGCAGCAGCTAAACCTGACGCAGCTCACGGCCGAGGGCCTGGAAAGGGCACTGGTTGCAGTAGAAGCCCTGGACACGGCACAAGTAGGACAGGAGATTCTTGTTCCCATCGGATCGGGGTCTTTTATCCACGGAAACCTTGCCTCTAAGGAGAAAGTAGTCTTGAATGTGGGCGCGGGCGTTAGCATTGAAAAGACCGCAGCTGAGGCCAAGGATATTCTGAAGGTTAGGAAAGCAGAGGTTCTTGAAGGATCCAAGAAGCTGAGTGAAGTGCTCGCCAAGATCGATCAAGAGATGCAGAAGATCCAGGCCATAATGCAGCAATTTGAAGAGAGCGCAAATCAACAACATCAACACGCCGCAGGGAGCGAAAGGATTGTTTAGTCGCTTCAAGGAGAAGCTATCCAGCTTTAAAGAGGCTCTGTCCTCCAAAATTGCCGAGAAGGTCTCCCAAGTCGAGAAGCTGGCCGGAGAGAATGATGATAATGAAGAGATAGAAAGCCAGGCCAAAGCGCTTCCTGAAGCAGACAAGAATGCGACCCAGAAGAAGTCTTCTGCGTCCAGTGCTCACCATCTGCAAAGCCATCTCTGTTTCCGGAAAAGGCTGCCGCCGAGAGCAAGCCGAAGAGCCGCTTCTCCTTCCTGGAAAAGGCCAAGAGCCTGATATTTGAGCAGGAAGTAATCCTGGAAGAGAAGGATCTTGAGGAGCCCATGTGGGCACTGGAGATGGCCCTCATGGAGAGCGACGTGGCCCTGCCCGTTGCAGAAGAGATCGTCAGAGAGGTCAAGAGCGATCTGGTGGGAAAGAAGAAGAAGATCGGCGCGGACACTGGCGCTCTCGCCGAGCAGTCGCTAAGAAATGCTCTTTTAACGATTCTCTCCAGAAATTATCTTGACTTTGACGAGTACATCAAGAGCAAAGAAAAGCCTGTCAAGATTCTCTTCGTTGGTGTGAACGGAACTGGAAAGACGACCAGCATCGCCAAGGTAGCCAGGTATCTGATGAACCAGAGCTACTCCGTAGTCCTTGCCGCAGGCGATACCTTCCGAGCCGGAGCCATTGAGCAGCTTGAGGTGCACGGGAGCAGCCTGGGCCTCAAGGTCGTCAAGCACAAGACCGGAGGAGACCCTGCGGCTGTGATCTTTGACGCTATCGAATATGCCAAAGCACACAACAAGGATGTAGTCCTGGCGGACACAGCAGGAAGGCTGCATACCAACATCAATCTCATGGACCAGATGAGAAAGATCGTGCGCGTGACAAAACCCGATCTGCTCATCTTCGTAGATGAAGCAATAGCCGGCAACGATGCCGTGGAGAGGGCGCGTCTCTTCAATGAGTCTGTGCCAATCGACGGCTCCATTCTCACAAAGACGGATGCCGACGCCAAGGGCGGCTCCGCGATCTCCATCGCCTACATCACAGGCAAGCCCGTGCTCTTTTTGGGCATAGGCCAGACCTATCCCGATCTGGTGAAGTTCGAGCCACAGTGGCTGGTGGACAGGCTGATGGGAGAGGCGGAAGCGTAGAAGCGTAGAATCTTTTAACTTTCCTCAAGACTCACAGTTGAGCATGAAGACTGATGAGTTGAAAACGCTTCTTCATCTCTTTCTCCCTATTATCTCCACCCCGCCAGCTCTCGCCAGGTACAGCTCGTCCAGGTTGTCGAAAATGCCGTGCTCCACCACTCCGGGAATGGGGCTGATCTTCGCAGCTAAAGCCGCCGGGTCCTCGATCACGCCGAAGTCCACATCCATCACGAAGTTGCCGTTGTCCGTGATCACCGGCCCGTCCTTCCTCACGCCCTGTCGCAGCACCGGCTTTCCGCCTAATTCCGTCAGCCGCCGCTCTACCAGCCGCAAGGCAAAGGGCAAGACCTCCAACGGCACCGGCCAGGTGAGCTTCTCTACATACTTGCTCTCATCAGCTACTATTACGAACCGCTTCGCAGAGCAGGCAACAACCTTCTCTCGCGTGTGAGCAGCTCCTCCGCCCTTGATGACGTATTGGTTATGGTCCACCTGATCGGCCCCATCGATGGCCAGATCCAGAATAGGGTGCGAATTGAGCGTGGTGAGCCTTATCCCTGAGGCGATGGCCAGGTTCTCGGCCTGAAAGGAAGTGGGAATCCCAAGAAAATCCAGGCCCTCCTCTTTCACTCTCTCTCCCAGCCGCTTGATGGTCCAGGCAACAGTGGACCCCGTGCCCAGGCCCACCACCATGCCGCTCTTTACAAGCTTTGCCGCCGCTTCGCCTGCTGCTTTTTTGGCATCAGTATTGGCAGAAACATCTTTCATAGTATCTCGCTCTTCACCGTGGTGAATACCGGCCCACGCAGGTCCATCTTATGCTTGTAGCTGGTGATGTAT
>JBFYLF010000221.1:0-1820 GCA_041305505.1 Methanothrix sp.
GTATAGGCAGCACCTGGGGCGTCCTGGCTACGGGAATTTTCGCCAGCATCGGGGCGAGCGGGCTTTTGGCAGGAAACGGCCATCAGGTCGTGGTTCAGCTTCTGGCGATCGCTGTCGTATGGGGCTATTCCTTTGCGGTCACATTCGGCCTGGCCAGGGTCATCGACTCTGTCATGGGGCTGCGGGTTAAAGACGAGGAGGAGGCCGTGGGCCTGGACATCAGCCAGCACGGCGAGGGCGCTTACATGTGATGGGTGGTTTGGCGAATGAAGAAGATTGAAGCAATAATTCGGCCCGAGAAGCTGCACCTGCTGCGAGGAAAGCTCGATTCTAAGGGCTTTTCGGGGATGACTGTGACCGAGGTCAAGGGCAGGGGCAGGCAGAAGGGAATTGCCTTGCAGTGGCGGGCCGGTGGCTACAGGGTTGAGTTCATCCAGAAGATGAAGCTTGAGATGGTTGTCGAGGACAAGGACGCTGAGGCTGTGATCGACCTGATCTGCGAGACGGCGCAGACCGGTGAGGCGGGGGACGGAAAGATATTCGTTTGCCCGGTGGAGGAGGTTGTGAGGGTGCGGACGAGGGAGCGGGGGTGCGGGGCGGTTTAGAGCTAGGTCAATTATCTTCTTTTTTGCCAGCACGGCATCAAAACCATTATCATATCAGAGCGACAAGCATAGCCTTGGAGGATGGCATGCCCAGAGCAATGAATTTGAGGGAAGCTTATAACAATTTTTATGTCGAGCCGCTGAAAGAGGATCAGGAGTTTGCAGATTTTTACGTCGAGAGGCCGGGCTCTATCTCACCGATGGCCGATCTAAAAGATCGAATCGAAATTGCCGACCCTGGCCGGAAGGAGAAGTATCTCTTTCTGGGATTCAGGGGCTCTGGCAAGAGCACGGAGCTTTATCAGCTGGAGGCGGCGCTGGATAGAAGTCGTTTCCTGGTTGTGAACTATTCCATCCGAGAGGATCTGAACTTAAGCGATTTCGATTTTCGGGATTTCTTCGTCTCAATGGCCCTCAAGGTCTATGATATAGCCAAGGCGGAAGGAATTCCCCTTCACCCGGATATTGAGAAGGATTTCCAGGACTTCACCAAGAGGATAACAAACATAACCGAAGAGGAAGTTGCCAGCAGGAGTTCAAAAGGGCTCTCCTGGAGCAGGATCGTAATTCTTAAGCTGAGCCGGGAGGCCACCACCAGGCAATGCCTGCGAAAGGAGCTGGACCAGAAGATCAGCGACCTCATTCAAAAGCTTAATTGGCTGATCGTGGATATCGAAGATAAATCGAAAAAGAACCTGGTGATAATTGTTGACGATCTCGATAAGCTGGCAAGAGGCGACCAATCTGAGGACTTTTTCTACAACAATCATCAACTCTTGATCCAGCCGAGCTGTTTTGTTGTCTATACCTTCCCTATCCAATTGGCCTTTGATCCCCGCTATGAGAACGTAAGAACTGGTTTTACAAGCGATGTAATTCTCCTTCAAATGCCGATCTGGAAGAGAAACGGAGAGCGTCACGAAGAGGGAAGGAGGTTTTATTCGGATGTGATCTTCCAAAGGATAGACACGGACCTACTGGCGGAAGGCGTTTTGGAATATGCCATCGAGTCCACAGGAAAGCTAACAGAGCTGGTAGAGGTCATGAGAGAGGCTTCACTTAACGCTCATCGCAGTGGCCAGGATCGGATAGCAAAGAAGGATGTGACAGCAGCTCTGGATAAGCTGCGGATGACATTTGACAGAACTCTCACCGAGGCTCATAAGAAGAAGCTGATCGAGATCAACAGATGCAAAGAGGCCAGGGAAGATGTGC
>JBFYLF010000221.1:1851-2692 GCA_041305505.1 Methanothrix sp.
GTGCCTGGCTCCAATCTGGCCCGCGAGCTGCTATTCAGCCTGGCTGCGGTGGAATACGAGGATGATGAGGGCAGATGGTGCGCAGTCAATCCCATGCTGCTCCCCCTGGTGGAGAAATGGAGTCAGTCTCCCTAGATGATCTGGATGAAGTGGATCTCCTGCTGACAGAGCTGGAGATCTCCAGAGGAAGAGGTAACCTCATCCTATGCTCGGTCGCCTCTCCGGCTTACCGGGATAAAGTGATAGCTGCGGTAGAAGCCAGACTCCCTTGCAGACTCCTGTCGGTGGAGACTGGAGACAAACTCATCTCTGACCTGCGGGATATAACGGCTGAGAAAAAGGAGGTCCTCATCTGGAAGCTTCCCGAGAGGCTCAGCGAAGATATACTGAATGCCCTAAACAACTTCCGTGAGCTTTTTTACGATGCAGGCGTGCCAAGTCTTGTCTTCATAACGCCGGCAGGGGTGGATGAGGTGATATGGAAGGCCCCCGACTTCTGGAGGTACAGAGGAGGATATCATATTCTGAAAGGTGAGGAGCAGGGATTGAGTCTACAGGCGTTAGATGCATTGTCTATTCCCGTAGACTTCACCTATAAAAATCAAGAGGAATTGCTGGGACGCAAGAGGATTAACGAATATCTTCTTGAAAAGATGCGGAATAAAAGTGAGAAAGAGAAAATCCTAATGGAATTAGGCCAGATTCATTTTTTGCTGGGCAAACTAGAAAATGCTATCGATTATTATACGCAATCTCTGGCAATAGCTTGTGATATCGAGGATAGAAAGGGCGAAGAATCTGCCTTGAGCTATCTGGGCCGCGCCCATGCAGGGCTGGGCGA
>JBFYLF010000222.1:0-1817 GCA_041305505.1 Methanothrix sp.
CTTCTCCACGGTGATGGCCTGTCTTGGGCAGCCATCCATGCAGGCCCGACAGCCGATGCATAGATCTGCATTGAAGATGGGCCTCGTCGAGTGCTGGTCCGCCTTGCCCAGAGGCGGAGCGCAGCCCATCCCTAAGTTCTTGATTGCGCCCCCAAAGCCCGCAGGCAGGTGGGCCTTGAAGTGAGAGACCACTATCATGCTGCTGGCCGAGGCTATCTCACCTGCGATCTTGACCTTGGCGAAGTGCTTTCCGGGAATTGGGACCTCCCTGAAGCTGTCTCCCTGCAGGCCGTCGGCGATGATGACAGGGGCTCCCGCCACGGTCCGACCAAAGCCGTGCTCCTCGGCTGTTTGCAGGTGAACGACGGCATTGGCCCGGCTGCCTCCGTAAAGGGTATTGGTGTCTGTGAAGAAGGGCCGCCCGCCGATCTCCCGGATCTTGTCTGCAATGGGCCGGACAAGGACAGGGCTGACATAGGAGTCGTTGCCAAGCTCTCCGAAGTGGATCTTGATGGCTGTAAGGTCGCCCTTTTTTACAGCCTTATGAAATCCCGCTGCTTCAAAGAGCCTGAGAATCTTGTTTTGTTTGCTGTCCTCGGGGCTTCTAGCCCTGATCCCGGCAAAATAGACTGCGCTTTTCAATTCCTGCCACCACCTGATGTATGGCATATGCTGCCGGAAGTAGAAGAAGCTGATGGAAAGGAGAGATGAGAACATAATTGCCGGTAAAAGCACCCATCATTTTGCTGCATAATGAAATAATAAAAATTTGAAAAGTTCAGAGCAGAATTATAAATACTTATAGACTGAGAGACAATTGGAAAAATCAGCCTGAACATACTGAAGCAGAAAAAAGTCCCGCATCCTTGGAGGGAGGAATTAAACGGATTTCCAGTTGAACGAGGCGGATACCTGTCGAAAATATGTGGAGCCCAGGTTAGCCAGTGCCGGCTGGGACGATGAGCCCCATTCCTTCACCGAGCAGCAGAGCCTGACCGATGGCCGCATAGTGGTAATGGGCGACAGGCCCAGACGGAAGACCAGGAAACGGGCCGATTACATTCTTCGCTACACCCGTGATTTTAAGATCGCTGTGGTAGAGGCCAAAGCAAGATACAAGAGCCCAGGGGAGGGGCTGCAACAGGCCAAGGATTATGCAGAGATGCTTGGCCTGAAGTTCGCCTATGCCACCAACGGGGAGGGGATAATCGAATTCGACTATACCACTGGGAAAGAGAGCATACTCGATGCGTTTCCCTCTCCACAGGAGCTGTGGGCGCGCTACTGCCAGGCAAAAGAGATCGATGATGAACTGGTCAAGAAGCGTCTCCTCACCCCTTATTATCACACTCCCGGCAAAGCCCCTCGATACTATCAGGAGATCGCCATCAACAGATCGATTGAATCTATTTTGCAGGGCCGGAAGCGCACTCTTCTGACCATGGCTACGGGAACGGGCAAGACCTTTGTGGCCTTTCAGATCTGCTGGAAGCTGTGGGAAGCAGGATGGAACGCAAAGGCAGAGAAGCGGCGGCCCAGGATTCTGTATCTGGCAGACAGAAACATCCTCATAGACGATCCCAAGGACAAGACCTTCACTCCCTTCGGAGAGGCCCGCTGGAAGATAGAGAACGGAGATGCAATCAAGAGCAGAGAGATGTACTTTGCCATTTATCAGTCTCTGGCCAAGGACGAGCGCAGGCCGGGGCTCTTCCGGGAATATCAGCCGGACTTCTTCGACCTGATCATAGTGGACGAGTGCCACCGGGGCAGCGCCAGGGACGAGAGCAACTGGCGGGAGATCCTGGAGTATTTCG
>JBFYLF010000222.1:1841-3309 GCA_041305505.1 Methanothrix sp.
CTTACGCCTACTTCGGAGACCCCATTTACACCTACAGCCTCCGGCAGGGGATTGAGGACGGATTCCTGGCTCCCTACCGGGTGCACCGCATTGTGACCGATGTGGATGCGGCGGGATGGAGGCCGAGCCAGGGAGAGAAGGACCGCTTCGGCTATGAGATCCCCGATGGCGAGTATCAGACCAAGGACTTCGAGAGGGTCATTGCTCTGCGGGCGCGGACGCAGGCCATAGCCGAGCACCTGGCCGAGTTCATGAGAAATACAGATCGCTATGCAAAAACCATTGTCTTTTGCGTGGACCAGGAGCACGCCGATGAGATGCGACGGGCTCTGAACAATCTCAATTCCGATCTGGCGGCGCAACATCCGGATTATGTCTGCAGGGTGACGGCGGATGAGGGACAGATAGGGATCGGCCATCTGAGCAATTTTCAGGAGCCGGAGAGGATGACGCCGGTGATTTTGACCACCTCCAAGCTGCTCTCCACGGGGGTGGATGCTCCCACCTGCAAGAATATCGTCCTGGCCAGGGTAATTGGCTCCATGACCGAGTTCAAGCAGATCATAGGGCGGGGGACGAGGGTGCGGGAGGACTACGGCAAGCTATTCTTCTCCATCCTGGACTACACGGGAAGCGCCACCCAGATGTTTGCCGATCCAGCCTTTGACGGTGATCCCATCGAGGTGGTGGAGGGAGGCGGCAAGAAGGGAGGAGGAAGCGGAGGCGGCGGGGCGGTCGGCGAAGAGGGAAGGGATGAGGAGGAGCCTGATCAAGAGGCTCCGCGCAAGTTCTATGTGGACGGCGGGCACTTTGAGATTGCCACCCACTATGTATCCGAGCTGGACCCTGATGGAAAGCAGCTTCGGGTGATCAAGTTCACAGACTATGCCGCGGAGAAGGTGAGGGTGCTCTATCCCACAGCCTCGGCGCTACGGGCCAGTTGGGCGGACCTGGAGCAGAGGGCGGAGATCGTGGCTGCTTTGGAGGAGAGGGGCATAGACTTGGAGAGCCTGGCCCGCCAGGCAGGGCAGCCGGAGGCAGATGCATTTGATCTGCTCTGCCATCTGGCCTTCAATGCGCCTTTGCAGACGCGCCGGCAGCGGGCGGAGATGCTTAAACGAAAGAAGCCGGACTTCTTCGGGCAGTACGGCCCGGAGGCCCGGATCATCTTGGAGGAGCTGCTGGAAAAATACTCAGAGCACGGCACAGCCCAGTTTGAGATGCCGGAGGTGCTGAAGGTGCCGCCCATATCCGAGCATGGCAATGTAGGGGAGATAATCGGGATCTTCGGCGGGGCGGAAAGGCTTAAGGAAGCAGTGGACCAGTTGCAGGTGCTGCTGTACGCGGCATAATTGAATAGGAGCATAACAATGGAAACAGTCATACTAGAACGATTTGCTTACACGCCATGGGGAACCTTTGGTCGCATGGTCTATGGCGATTTTATAGATGATCCAAATGGAGTACA
>JBFYLF010000223.1:0-3523 GCA_041305505.1 Methanothrix sp.
CTTCAATGGAGTGCTCAATCCGAAACAGATTGAAGGACTTCGTTTGCTGGTCACTCCATTCCCTCAACAACAATTCAATCAGACCGAAGACCGTCGATCGGAAAAGCCTCACAGGGGCGTGACCTGTTTCGATTGCCACACAAACGGCCACACGAATGCCGCGACACACCTCGTTGGAGACATTCGTCCCCAGGAATTTAGGCATCGTCTGGATACGCCACCTCTCAGGGGCGTGAATATTCAGAGGCTGTTCGGGTCTCAGCGTGCACTCAAGTCCATTGAGGATTTCACGGAATTTGAGCAAAGGGCGGCATACTTTGACGGTGATCCCGTCATAGCCACCAAGAAGGGCATTAATATTCTTGAGCGAGGAAGCCAAGTGCATTTCATGGCGGAATTTCAGGCCCTATTAGATTTCCCGCCGGCCCCAAAGCTGGCAGTGGGCATCTCAGACAGCCCGGACCCGGTGGCCCCTGGCGGGGCACTCACCTACACCATCGCCTACCAGAACCGCGGCGGCCCAGCCAGCGGAGCGACGATCCAGGCCGCCTGGGACCCTGGCCTCAGCTTCATCTCAGCCACACCCGCCCCGGACCAGGGCTCGGATAACTCCTGGACACTCGGAGAGCTGCATGCAAACAGCTCAGGGACCATCGAGGTCTCCCTCCTGGCCCCGGAGGGCGGCGCAGACGGCACGCTCCTGACGGCCTCAGCCAGCCTCTCAGTTGACGGGGCAGCCCCGGTGCAGGCCTCCACAACCACCACCATCCACTCGCAGCCCTCCAGGCTCTTCATAGAGAAGAGCGCCCTTGAGGGAGTGGTCCGGCCAGGGGGGAGCATCAACTACACCATTCAATACAGAAACGACGGCGAGGGCCCGGCTTCGGGCGTCAACATAACAGACATTCTCGACGCTAACCTCGTCTTCGAGCCGGATAGCTGCACACCAGCCCCAAGCGAAGTCTGGAGCGACGGCGAAGGAACTCACATCCTCTGGAACCAGACAGCTCTTCAAGCCGCCATCCTTTCCAGCGGAGAGGGCGGCAGCATAACCCCGGACTTCGACTGGGTATACAACAGATTCAGAATCGACTCTGACCACAGCTCCGGCACCCTCCAGACCATCCAGACAGCCGTCATCCACTCCCTCTGGGTTCGAAAGAAGGCCGACCGGGACATGTACATGCGCGGCGAGACGATCAACTACACCATAACTTACGGCAACGAGGTAGAGTCTAAAGATGCCCGCAATGTTACCCTCACAGATACCTTGCCTGATGTGGAATTCCTGGACGCAGATCCACTGCCAGATTTCAATAACGGCGGTGTTCTCATCTGGAACCTCGGAAGCCTCCCGGCGGGCAGCAGCGGCATAGTCCAGCTCTACTGCCGCATAAACAAGAGCAAGACGGACATCACCTTCACAGATGAGCAGTCCGTCTCGGGCGAGGGCTACATGCAGATGCATCAGGACTTCTCGACGGCCCGCGAGCCCAAGAGCCTGACCAACTATGTTCGCATAGATGGCTACTACGACAATCAGCCCGACTCAGACCAGAGCGAATCCACAATCGGACTGCTCGATGCTCTCGGAACCGAGGCCACACTGCGCGGCCACGGCAGCGGCAGTTACAGCCGCGACGACATAATCAGCCTCAAGACAAACAACAGCAGCATCTCAATCTCATCCGGCCTCACAGCCCGGCACCGCCCATCCTCCTTCAGCCTTCCCGGCGGGCGCGAGATAGGCTACACCTCAAAATGGCACGACTCCCAGCTCTCGAAGAACCGCATAACCGACTCTTCCACAAGCGAGAGCTACATGTATGCCAGCCGGATCGATCGGAACAGCACATTAAGCCTTGACAAGAACGGCTCAACCCTCGAGTCCGAGACATCCTTTGAGGGCGCAGGCCATATCGGCCTTCTCAAGGGCGCCGCCTCAAACGACACCTCCTTCTCGGCTAAAAGCCCGGCCTTTGAGTCAGAGGAGAACTACCTGGGATCATTCAAAGTCTACACCAAATACGACGAGTACGGCAAGAGCGTCTCGTCATCCCGCTCCGTCAACGGCACAGGCTTTGTCTCGTCTGACAGAAGGGTCTCAGACCGCCAGAGAAGCCACGAATACGGCAGCGGCTCCTACCAGGCCGAAGAGGAGATACAGACCCAGACCAACTACATCGCCAAGGAGATCAACGCCACCTGTGCTCCAACCAGCTTCCGCTTCACGCCCGGCTTCCAGTCTAACGCCTCCATGAAATGGAACGAGGGAATGTGGTCAAGATCAGGCAGCCTGACGGCCAAAGACAATGGCAATGCCAGCAGCGAGCCTGCCAGCTTCATAGGCGAGCAGTTCTCAGCAGCCGACCTCTTGAGCAAGAGCACAGTGGCCCGCGGCCAGAGCCAGATGAGCACAGAGGCAAACTTCCAGGGCCGTGCAAGATTCCAGGTGATATACGAGAACGCATCCACCCTTGGCCGGGACAGGATCGACCTGTATGACGAGTACCTTGGCAGCTACAAGATCTCCCGAAATGTCGAGATCGGCGGGGTTGCACGCTTCGACGAGCCGCACCTGTCCATAACCAAGACCGGCAGGATGGAGCCGGCGGGAGGGTCGCTCATAGACTACCTGATAACCGTCACCAACGACGGCAACCGGGCCCTGGGGCCGCTCTACATCCAGGACCTCTTCCCGCCGCTCTTGCCAGTGGACGCTGCAAAATCTGGGAATCGGAGAGAGCAGCAGCATTGAGCTGCAGCTCAATTCCATCGGCGAGCAGGAGGGCCTAGTCAACCGCGTCCGGGCAAGCGGCGGCTATGACGGCTTCTGGGTCGGGGCCGAGAACTACTCGGCTCTGGAGGCAGGCTGGCTCGACTGCTGCTCCTCAAGGCTCCTGGCAGCCAAGAGCGGCTCCGTCAGCCAGAGCGACTCAACACTCGTCCGCTATGTAATTCGGCTAAAGAACCTGGAGGACTATGCAATGGCCGTGACCATCAGGGACGAGCTGCCCGAGGGGATGTCATTCTTCAACTCCACGAAGCCGCCAGCCGAGCGCCATGCATCGAGCCTCACCTGGAATATCATCGACCTGCAGCCCGGAGAGATCAGGGAGATCGATTACCTGGCAAGGGCTCAGAGATCAGGCATCTTCGTCAATCAGGCCCATGTCGAGGCCTCGGCAGTTGACGGCTCGAGGAGCCTCTCAGGGGATATCTCCGCCCAGGTTTATGTGCCCGGAGACCTGCCCGCCACAGCCGGCTCGGACTGGCAGCCTCCAGCCTGCTTTGCCCTCAACTGCACCTCTGCTGGATCAGGAGAGAACTGGATGCCCTGCACCGCCTGCTCTGCCGCCATGCCGGAGCCTCTTGAATCCTCCTGCGACTCCTGCACCACGGCAGAAGAGTAAAAAAGCCCCGGCATGCTACCCCCAAAAGAATTATATTTAGCAGCGGCAAACTAGGTCAAAGGCTGAAAGGAGATATGATGGTGGTCGGAATCTGAGGCAGCCTCCGAAAG
>JBFYLF010000224.1:0-2597 GCA_041305505.1 Methanothrix sp.
GATGACTGCTCTGGAGATCTCAGACATAATCAAGGAGGCCAGAGCCATTGATGCTCTGGGAACGGGCATCACCGGCGGCGAGCCCCTGCTAAGGCTGGACTATGTCATCGAGTGCATAAGTGCCCTCAAGGCAGCTTTGGGAAAAGAGCATCACATCCATCTTTACACGGGCGTCATTCCAGGGCGCGAGACGCTGGAGAGGCTCGTGCAGGCAGGCCTTGATGAGATCCGATTTCATCCGCCAATGGAGGAGTGGTCTAATCCCGAGGGTCTTGCTGAGGCCCTCCGGGCGGCCAAGAGCATGGGGCTCATAGCAGGCGTCGAGATTCCTGCCATAGGGGAGGCTCCTTCAATAGTCGAGGCGGTTAAAGATGCAGACGCATTCCTGAATCTAAATGAGCTTGAGTTCTCGGAGACAAATTATGCAGCCCTTGCCGCCCGAGGATTCGTGCCGGAGGAGCTTGGCTGTGGAGCAATAGGAAGCAAGGATGTCGCAAGGAGGCATTTCCTCAGAGATGACATCAAAGTTCACTTCTGCCCATCCAGATTCAAGGACGCTGTGCAGCTTAAGGAGAGGCTGCTACGCAGGGCGAAGAGGACCGCCAGGCCATTTGATTATGTGAGCGATGAGGGCACCATAATACACGGCACAATTGAGGGAGACTTCTTGCGTGCATTGGAGATCCTGAGAGATCTTGAGGTTCCGGAGGATATGTACTGCCGCCGGCAGGATGGAATAGACATTGCCGCCCCAATCCTTGAGGACCTGGTCGATGAGTTGAAAGGAATAGGCTGCAATTTATGCATAGTCGAGAGGTATCCGATCGAGGGCGGGCCGGTCGTAGAGAGAATACATTTATAATCCTTAAATTCATTGGTTGAGGGCGGTGATTTTGCCGGATGGAGAACGCTGAAGGACGGATCCAGGAGAGGCTCAGAAACTATCTTAAAAGGGATGGGATTGGCATCAGGAAGGCGGTCTTGAAGCTGTTTTTAAGCGATGGAGCTTATACCACAGAGGACGTCTTCACTTACCTTGCCAAGGAGGGCTTTGATGTCAGCTATCGCGGAGTCTCGGCCATGGTTGGGCTCATGAACACCCGCCTGGGAATTCTGAGCATTGACGTCTCCGGGGACCAGGTGTTGTGAGGTCGGTCCTGGAAAATTATTGAATCTGATCTGATTTCTGCACAGGATAATCTTCGGGTCTGCCTTTAATTGGGCGGCTCTCCTCTTTTCATTCTCTTCATGTATTTGTTCAGCATAAGGTCTGCCATCAGGTTTATGCCTTTGAGCGCCAGGTGAACGCCAGGGCCGGCTGTCATCCTCTCTTTGTAGAAGCTGTGAAGCTTCTTTAGGTGGCGCAGATTATAGTCTAGGCACAGTCCCACGAGTTGCCAGTGCTCAGGCAGGGCGTTCTCCCTGGAGAAGCCCTTGCTGCCGCCAAGCTTCGTGTCTGCGATGGTTGTGAAGAATAGCGGCAGCATCAGGCCTGTGTAGTCCATGAGCGACTCCACAAGCTCAGTGGTCTTGATCACGTCCTCTGCCGCCTCACCCGGCAGGCCCAGGACAAGGCTTGCAACAGGAAGCCAGGACTCTTCTGCGAAGAGATCATAGCAGCCGCGCACGATCTTCGGCCAGTCTGCGATCTCAGCAGGCCTCGCCTTATTCGGCATATGCATCCTCAGGATGCGGCAGCTTCCGCTCTCTATGCCAATCCATGCAGACATGTGATTCTGGCTTGAGCCCACCCCGACAATTCTGGAGACGGAGCGCAAGAGATCCTCGTTCTGGTGGACTGAGGCCAGGCTCAGGTGAGAGACGTCGATTGTCTTGGGATTCAGCCGCTTGACTGCAGAGACGAGGTCCAGGATGCTCTTCTCATTGGGCCCGGCCCTGCTATAGCCGTACGAGAAGAAGTCCTCGCTGTGAAGTATTATGTCCCTCTGGCCGCCCTTTATGTTCACCTCTACGTCTTTGAGGATGCTCTCAACAGGCCGGTGGCGCATGACCCTGTTGGCAGGCGAGCAGAAGGCGCAGCCGCGCCAGCAGCCCCTGCCGATCTCCACTATGCCCCCTATGGTAGGGGCCCGGCAGGCGGGGATGGCATCACCTGGAACGACCCCGCCCCGGATCACAGGGGGGACGCTCCCCCCTGAGATGATCTTTCTGCAGATCTCCGGAAAATCGCTCTCGCCCTCTCCGAGGTAGATGTGGTCCACTCCCACATCCTCCCCCATGACCTCCCAGGCTCCGTTGCCGCCCAAGACCACTGCAGGCTTATGCTCTCGGATGAGCGGATGGGACAGCAGATCGAGAAACTTGGAGCGGTTGAAGGGTGGGCCGCGGCCTATTATGTCCTCAATCTCCCGAACGGCAATCTTTCCCATCGGGTCGTCGTGCGTTATTCCGACTACCTTTGTGTCCGGTCCGATGGCCTTATCCAGGTGATAAGGGTGGGCTACCACCACATCACCCCTGGAGAAGCCTGCCTCGATGAGGGCTGCTTCTACCTTTCTCATTCCGCAGGGAGCGATCTTTGCCGAGCCGTCTTCGGCAGCAGGCACGGGTGGGCAGAAGAACTTATGGAATATGAA
>JBFYLF010000225.1:0-2570 GCA_041305505.1 Methanothrix sp.
CTACTACACCCTGCCCAAGAGGGAGCTGTCCATCCAGGAGATATTCATCCACTCCCTGGACTCGGCATGGGAGTTCTCCCAGAAGCTTTTTTGCGTACTATTCTATCTGAAGAACAGAGATAAATTGGAGGGAATCAATCATCCCATGATGAAGGATCTGAAAGCGGTGCTGCAAGGCGAGAGGCTCAGAGGCTATCCAACTCTGGAAGATATCGAAGATAGGACAGATCTCTATGATATCAAACTCTAACAAGATCTCCAGGCGTGAGGAGGTCAATGAGCTGTTCGAGCAGCTCGGCAAGGTTCTGGAGCAGAGAGTCGAGGCCCTGCTCATAGGCGGAGCCGTGATGCTGGAGCTGAGGCTGAAGGACTCCACCAAGGATATCGATGTCGTCTGCAGGAGTGAGGAGGACAAGGAGAGGCTGCTTGCTACGGCCAAGGCCATGGGCTTTGAGATCTTCGGCCCGCAGAAGAGGCATGAGCGGCTTGGCGTCAATCGGCTGGCCGTGAAAGGTGGGCGCAATCTGGACATCTTCGCTGGCAGGATCTCATACGACTTCGGCCTCTCCGAGGCCATGTGGCAGAGAGCTGTCAAGTCCAGGTCCTTTGGAATGCTGGTTATCAGGGACGGATCCCTGGAAGACATCTTCGTCATGAAGCTGATCGCCAACCGGCCAGGGGATGCCAAAGACTGCGCCGCTCTTTTCTCTGCCGTCCTGGACTATGATTCCGTCTACCGGGAAATAGAGGCGCAGTACCGCAAGACTGGCGAGGTGGAGCAGAAGATCTGGATCACCTACATAGAGGAAGGAATCGGGAGGCTTGAGGAGGTCCACAATCTGGAGATACCAATTGGAGACAAAGTTTCTACGCTGGCAGATGAGTATCGAGAGAGGCTGTATCAGAAATTAAGCCCATCTAATGCAGGCTAATGGCAGAGCTGGTGGCATCATGACTGAGCAAAATCGAGAAGTACGTAACGAAGGAGATCGGCAAGCTTCTTTCCGAGATCTGGCGGATCAAGGGGCTGGCGGAGCAGGAGTACGGGCCGCAGCACCCCATCACCAAGAAGCTNNTATCATTTCAGTGTGCACAATAGCTATCTGAGATATTACAGAGGGAAATATTATGGCCGAGAAAGAGATGAGAAACTTCGCCCTGCGGGACGAGAAAGGCAATGAGATCGGAATTTTCACGGGCAAAGCGCCCCGCCAGGCGGCCCTGAAAGCGGCCAACCGGGGCTACACGGACATCAAACTCCGCGAGCGGGGCACGAAGAAGCTGCACGTATTCACAGGCGAGAGGGTGCAGGTGGACAAGCCCAAGGGCGGGCCGGCCTGGATGCCTGACAAGATCTGGAAGCCTGTGGTCAAGAAGGTGGGCACGGAGACACTGGAAGAGCTTTGAAGCCTCGCTTAGGTAAAAGTCAGCGGATTTCAAATCTCATCCAAACCCCACTTTTTACGGAACTGGAGCTTCTGCTGGCTGTTCATCCAGTGGCTTCCATCACAGTAGGGCTTGTTCTCTGATTTTCCACAGCGGCAGAGGGTTATCCTGTTGCGGGATTCATACATACTGCCATCCGCGGACTCAATGGGAACCCCGCCCCGAACCCATATTGGGCCTTCACAACTCTTCTGGCTGTCATTTACCAGTACCAAGGAGGGCTCGAACTCCTTCTCAAAGGGCTTGCCCGTTTTCTTATCCCATAAAACCAGCCTTCCGGAGGGGCAGATCATGGCCTCTTCAATGGCTGTTTGCCGGGCCTCGGGATCATCTGATTTTTGTATGAGGTCCCTTATCCCGCCAGCTCGCAGGCAGAACCGGGAGTGATCGCAAAATTCGTGTGCATCGGTTAGCTTCAGGTCAGGGCCTTCAACGATCTCTGCCTTTTCCAGGTAGGGCTTTCTGCTGGCTGTCTCGCTCCCATCGAAACCGATCTGCCGGTGGGCCCCATCGCAGAAAGGCTTTTTCTTGGATGAACCGCAGCGACAGAGGGTATAGCTCTCCTGCAGAGGATGCTCTTTCTCATCCATCAGCTCCAGGGTATGGCCCGCCTCATCAGTTACGATAACCTGTTCATATAGAGGCAACGCACCTGTTACCCGATATGGGCCGTCTTTGATTATCTTGATCTTCTGCTCCTTCTCGTCTGCTGCCATAGTTCCACCTCGTCGGCAATGATCAAGCGCCCTGGACTCGTCTGCTTCCATCTCTGCCCAGGTTCTCCACGCCAATCAGCCATATTGATCTACGATTCACTCGCAAGGTCCAGCTCCCCAGCCTTGGCCAGGGCCACATCGGCCTCGGCGGTGCGATTGAGCTGATTGAGAGCCAAGCCTTTGTTGTGCCAGAAATCTGCCTCTCCTGGGCTTAGCCTGATCGCTACATCATAAGCCGGGAGGGCCTCATTGTATCTTCCCAGGACCGCGAGAGAATTGCCCAAATTGTTCCAGGCACCTTTGTTTTCTGGATTTATCTTGAGGGCCTCGACATAAGCCTGAACCGCTTCCTCATGCCTACTCTGGTCAGTGAGAGCGGCCCCCTTGTTGTACCAGGCGGCCTCATAT
>JBFYLF010000226.1:0-2535 GCA_041305505.1 Methanothrix sp.
CCTATGATTATTGTTACGAGGGGAACTGCTATCATACAACCACAAAGTGTGATGACGGCAATGCCTGCACCGAGGATTCCTTTGACGGCGTTAAGTGTGTGAATACAACCAGAAATTGCGATGACGGAAATGCCTGCAATGGTGTCGAAACCTGCAATCAAGACACAGGTTGTGTCTCCGGCACGCCTCCAAACTGCGATGACAATGATCCCTGCACTTATGATAGATGTCACCCTAAGAAAGGATGCATCAATCCGAGCAGATGTGACGACGGCAATCCCTGCACAGTTGACAGGTGCGGCCCCTATGGCTGTACCCATACCCAGGTTGTCTGCAGCCATGGAAGGGTATGCATAGATGGATTCTGCCAATATCCCTACTATCCGTATTACCACTATTTCCTGTATGATGTGCCGTTTTTCCCGTCTGCTCCATCAGCTCCAGCTCCGTCCCCCGTGACGCCAAGGTACTACATTCTGCCGGCAGGATCGGCGGTCTCTCTTCCCTGGGGCCCGTCTGTCACTGCAGTTGAAGCCATGCAGGTTCATAACGGCCTGATTTATCCCGGCTCTTCGCCAATCAGCTACACCAGAAATATCATCAGGCCAATTTCCATAGGGTCCATAAGCCGGAGCAACTTGCCTGGCCTGAATCAGGCGGAGATGATCGGACTGTCCTGGACGGATTCCGGTTTCAATTTGACTCTGCTCCAGCCTGGCGGCACGCTCCTTCCAGAACAGGGAATGTTGTCCACCTGACGGGGCCCAAGTATGATTACTACTTCCTCAGGAGTCCGGCTCCAGGAAACTGGATCATCCGACTCACACCAATTAACCCAGCATCCAGCGGTGCGAGCTACTCGCTGATTTACGGGAGGGTCCAGGGGGTAATACCCAGCAGCCAGCCTTGATTTCTCAAGGCATTTCATTTCGGGACAGATATGATTTCTCAAGGCATTTCATTTCGGGACAGATATCGGAAAAAAGTGAAACAGGCCCAGATCTCTTTGGGGCCTGGACCTTTTTAAAAAATCGCTTCAGATCTTCTTTCCTGCGCTAGCGCAGTATATGACGAACTCCTTGATTCCATCGATTCCAAGCAGCTTTGCCATGAGGTCGTCATCGAAGGCTCCGATTGCACATGCTCCGCAGTCGATCTGCAGAGCAGCGAGATAGAGGTTCTGGCAGACATGTCCTGCATCGAGATGAACCAGCCGGTAAGCCCTCTCGCTGTACCTCCAGGCCTGCATCGAGATGAACCAGCCGGTAAGCCCTCTCGCTGTACCTCCAGGCCATGCGATAGATGACACAGGACCATATGAATGTGACAGCAGAGTCTCTCACAACGGCCTGGCCGAGGCAGGCCTCAGCTATCCTGTGCGCCAGTTCAGGGTCAGAGTCAATGGCAAGAAGGCGGTGAGAGAATGATAGATAGCGATAGAGTCCGGGCTGCAGGCCGTGGACCCGGTTAATCATCAGATACGTCTCAAACGAGTGGCGGCCTCCGGCTGAAGGAACTGTGCGAAAGGTGGCATATGGATCATGCCGTTCGACCAGGCCCTGGGTGCACCAGAGAAGGTAGGCCAGCTCCTCAATAGTCAGGGGCTCCTCAGCATACCGGCGCAGCGATCTTCTGGACTCGATTGCAGAGCGAAGGTCCAGGGGCTTGGTGTGTATCTTTGAGGGCTGCGGCAGAGAGACGAATTTGCCGTCCTCAGAAAAGGGCTTCTCCAGGGGCGGTGATGGCAGTTTCCGGAACTGGTCTGCTTTGGAGAGATATTTGTATTTGGTCGTCTCCATAAATATTTGACCTGTGGACTTCATGCCCTCTTTGTTAGTCTCTCTCGAATAATAAAGATCGCGGGGAAAATTTATCAATCAAAGGGCATGACTATTCCCTGAGGAGTGCTCAATGGCAGAGAAGAGAGTTGTAGTCGGATTGGTTCAGACCCAACCAACCAGGGACCCGGAGCTGAATACGAAGCTGGCTATAAAAAAGGTGAGGCTGGCCGCCGGCAGAGGCGCCCAGATCGTCTGCCTGCCGGAGCTGTACAGAACGCTCTACTTTCCCCAGAAGGATCATGATGATGTCTGGGCTCTTGCCGAGACTATTCCAGGCCCGTCCACAGAGGCTTTCTCGGCTCTTGCAAGAGAGCTGTCTATTGTCATCATAGTTCCCATATTCGAGAAGGACGAATCAGGATACTACAATTCTCTGGCTGTCATTGATGCCGACGGCAGCCTCCTCCCGGTCTATCGCAAGGTGCATATTCCTCACGATCCGCTCTTCTATGAGATGAGCTATTTCTCCGCCGGAGAGGAGATAAGAATCTATGATACCAGGTTTGGCAGGATCTGCGCTCTCATATGCTTCGACCAGTGGTTCCCGGAGGCAGCACGACTCGCAGCTCTCGGAGGAGCCGAGATCATTTTCTACCCCACGGCTATAGGCTGGATAAATGGCGAGGAGGAGTCAGCAGAGGGTGACTGGCGCGATGCCTGGGAGACCGTCCAGAGGGGCCATGCCATCTCAAAC
>JBFYLF010000227.1:0-2550 GCA_041305505.1 Methanothrix sp.
TCGAAAAGCGACAGATGAAGCCAGGTCTGCATGTGGGCTTATATCCAGGCCCAGGCTGTTTACTCCTTCGTCCAGCTTGTAGCCGCAGCGCTCCAGGGCCGACTGTAGCAGCGCCTCGACCTCGCTCATAAAATCGAGAAACATGGGAACTCCAATTGGGGATTATGTATCTTTCTTTCATCAGAATTGATGGGGCGATATAAGGATTGCGCGGCTTAAAGAAGACCCTATTGCCCAAATTCGGGCGACGAAAGCAAAAAAAGGTTTTGGGGGAAACTCTCAATTGTGTTTGATCAGCGCCACCAATAGCCCCAGGGCCAGTAACCCCAGGGCATCCAATTACCCCAGTAACCGCTCCATCCGTGCCACACAGGCTGCCAATGATGGCCAAAACCGAATCCGGAATAATGATGTCCATGATGGCCCGGCCCGCCTGAATGTGGCATGGCTGCACCAAATGATGCCGATACCAGCATTATGGCTGCGATTAGCAGCACCAACTTAAAAGCTGTAGTCTTGTTCATGAGATCTTAGCACCTCCGATTGTATTTTAACAATAATGAGATGCGCTGTCCGATATTTAAATGCAATTTTGATGTAGAAGTCGTATGAATCCCATCTGAAAGGCCTCATTGTCTCTCAGGGCGCTTTAAGATCGAGATGAATGCCCAAACGGCATGAGATAGCGCCTTATGAAAAAAATTCTTCCAGCCAGTCAACTTGCCCGGGCGCAAGCCTCAGATGTCCCTGTATGATCTCAGTCACAATCTCCGCGACCTGCTCAGCGCTCTTACCTGTCGTGTCTATCTCATCGACCCGGCTGCACATTAGAGCGGCCTCCGCCAGAATTATATCAAGAGCCTCGGCTTCGAGGTTCTCCCTGATCTTCTCTAGAGAGTAGCCTCGCTCCAGAAGGCGCAGCCTCAAAGCCGAGGGATGCAGCCGCAGGACTATTGACCAGTCTGCAAAATGATGGGAGAAGTGCCCCTCAAGTACAATCGTCTCTTCTGAATCGATGGCCGCCAGATGCTCTGCCAGGGCATCCATATCGGCATCGAGGCAGCCCCTCACCGGATCGATTCCAAGGTTCATGCCCCCTTTGACGAGGGAGTTGATGTCCAAAACCGGATAGGGCAGGAGGCGGGCCACGGTGGTCTTTCCGGTTCCGGGCGTCCCCGTCAGGGCTATTCGCATATCTCCCTGAAGGCTGAGAGGAAGCGATCGTTCTCCTCCGGCGTTCCGACGGTTATCCTGACGCGATTCTCACCGGCCCCCCTAAAGGAGCGGCAGTCGCGAATGATGATGCCCTTCGCCATGAACCTCTCAACGAACGGCTCCTGAGTCTCAAGGTAAAGGAAGTTGGCCGCAGAATGCTCTGAGCTTATGGCCTTCTCAAGACGCCGCCTCTCCGAGACTATTCTCTCCACACAGCGGCGCATGAACGGAAGGTCTCCCAGAGCTGCCGACCCGGCTGCAGTCGATGCACAGGTTATGCCGTAGAATGGAGGCGCAGCCCGGCGGTACTCATCCGCTATCCAGGCTGGAGCAATGGCATAGCCAATGCGCATTCCTGCCAGGCCGAATGCCTTTGAGAGCGTCCTGCCGACGATCAGGTTGTCATAGCGATTTACGAGATGAACCAGGCTTTTCTCTGCGAACTCCACATAAGCCTCGTCCAGGAACACAATCGCCTCTGTTCTCTCCAGGATCGCCCGGAGATCCTCTTCGGCTATCACATTTCCAGTTGGGTTGTTCGGTGAGCAGAGGAAGGCCATCTTGACGTCCTGCGGGATTTTCTCTGCGATCTTATACTGCTCGCCCCGGGCTGAGAATATGGGCCTTGCCCCTGACATGACTGTCAGGATCTCGTAGTAGCTGAATGTGGGGGTCGGGATGAATGTGCGCTCGCCACTTTCAAGAAAGATCCGGGTTATGGTGTCCATGACGCCGTCCATTCCGGCGCCAATCATGATCATATCCTCGGGAAATCCGCTGTAGCTTTCAAGGCCCGCTAAAAGCTCCTCGGGCTCCGGGTACCTCTCGGGCGATATGCTGGAAAGAGCCTGCTTTGCAGCAGGAGTGGGCCCATATGGATTCTCGTTGCTGCCGAGCTTGATTATCTCCTCAGGCTGGAGGCCATATTTCCTGGAGATCTCGCAAAAGCCCTTGCCTGCCACATAGGGCTTGAGGCTACGCAGGGCCGGGCGTAGCCGCGCTTCTCTCCAGGCGTCAGAGTGACTGCCCAATCACATTCACCACTTCGTCTATCTCTTTCCTTCCAACCACAAGCGGCGGAACGAGCCTGATAGTATGCTCGCCGGTGCTGTTGATCAGAGCGCCCCTCTTCAGGGCTTTCTCAACCAGGAGCTTGCAGTCAGCATCAAGGTCCAGGCCGACCATCAGTCCCAGGCCGCGAATGTCCAGGGGCGCGAGCCTCTGGAGACGGCTCTTCAGATAAGATCCCATCTCCTCGGACCGCTCAACCAAACTCTCCTCTTTTATCGCCCGGATGGTCGCAAGAGATGCTGCGCAGATGAGAGGCCCGCCGGC